>JANXZN010000004.1 GCA_025355545.1 Rhizobacter sp. | reverse complement strand
CTGGCGATCGGCGCGAAGAAGACCTTCGTGATGATGGAGCACCTGACCAAGCAGGGCCAGAGCAAGATCGTCGCGCAGTGCAGCTACCCGCTGACCGGCATCGGCTGCGTCAGCCGCATCTACACCGACCTCGCGGTGATCGACGTGACGCCGCAGGGGCTGAAGGTGGTCGAGGTCGTAGCCGGCCTGACCTTCGACGAACTGCAACGTCTCAGCGGCGTGCCGCTGCTCGCCTGACCCCACTAACACGGAGACTTCGATGACCCAGGCCTTCATCTGCGACGCGATCCGCACGCCCTTCGGCCGCTACGGCGGCGCCCTCAGCTCGGTGCGCACCGACGACCTCGCCGCGATCCCGATCCGCGCGCTGATGGCGCGCAATCCCAAGGTCGACTGGGCGCTGGTCGCCGACGTGATCTACGGCTGCGCGAACCAGGCCGGCGAAGACAACCGCAACGTCGCGCGCATGGCCGCGCTGCTGGCCGGGCTGCCGATCGAGGTCGGCGGCACGACGATGAACCGCCTGTGCGGCTCGGGCATGGACGCGGTCGGCACCGCCGCGCGCGCGATCAAGGCGGGCGAGGCGCAGCTGATGATCGCCGGCGGCGTCGAGAGCATGAGCCGCGCGCCGTTCGTGATGCCGAAGGCCGAAAGTGCGTTCAGCCGCGCCAGCGCGGTCTACGACACGACGATCGGCTGGCGCTTCGTCAACCGGCTGATGAAGCAGCAGTACGGCGTCGACTCGATGCCCGAGACGGCCGAGAACGTCGCGACCGATTTCAGGATCGAGCGCGAAGCCCAGGACCGCATGGCGCTGGCCTCGCAGCTGAAGGCGGTCGCGGCGCAGAAGAGCGGCTTCTTCGATGCCGAGATCACGCCGGTGAGCGTCGCGCAGAAGAAGGGCGACCCGGTCAGCGTGACGAAGGACGAGCATCCGCGCGAGACCTCGCTCGAAGCGCTGGCGAAGCTGAAGGGCGTCGTCAGGCCCGACGGCAGCGTGACGGCCGGCAACGCCTCGGGCGTCAACGACGGCGCCTGCGCGCTGCTGCTGGCGAGCGAAGCGGCGGCCGCGAAGCACGGCCTGACGCCGAAGGCGCGCGTCGTCGGCATGGCCACTGCCGGCGTCGCGCCGCGCATCATGGGCTTCGGCCCGGCGCCGGCGACGCGCAAGGTGCTCGAGCTGACCGGCCTGTCGCTGGCGCAGATGGATGTGATCGAGCTCAACGAGGCCTTCGCGGCGCAGGGCCTGGCGGTGCTGCGCGAGCTCGGCGTGGCCGACGACGACGCACGCGTAAACCCGAACGGCGGCGCGATCGCGCTGGGCCACCCGCTCGGCGCGAGCGGCGCGCGGCTCGTGACGACCGCCGTCAATCAGCTGCACCGCATCCAGGGCCGCTACGCGCTGTGCACGATGTGCATCGGTGTCGGCCAGGGCATCGCGCTGATCGTCGAACGGGTCTGAGCCGGCGCCGGTTGGGCTACACGTCGAGCGTGTAGACATCGGCCGCGCGTCGCTCGGCCGCGCTGTGGCCTTGCAGCGCACGATCCCATTCGGCGCCGTCGGCGCCGGCCGCGGGCGCCAGGCCCTTGAGCATCACCGCGACTTCCTCGGCGCTGGCGTCGAATTCGGCGACCTGCTCGCGCGTCACCAGGAACAGCCGGGCCACCATGCTGCCGGCCGCGTCGATCACGATCAGGTAGCGCGCCGGCGCCTGGTGCTGGGTGTGGCGGTGCGGGCCGGGGGACTCCATGCCGTAGTCTTCGCTCATGCGGCCATCTTGCCACGGCGGCGCCGTCGCGGATCGGCGTATGGTGCGGGCTTTGGGGTCCGAAGGCGTCAGCCCATGTCGCAGCATTTTCTCCGGCCGCGGCCTGCACGACCGCAACGCGACGCTGTGGTCGTCGCTGGCGCTGCGCACGACTAGGCATTCGGTGTTCTTCAGCGGCGATACCGGCCTGACCAGCGAATACGCGACGATCCGCGAGCGCCTCGGCCGGTTCGAGCTGGGGATGCTGGAGGTCGGTGCGTTCCACCCCTCGTCGGGCGACATTTACCTCGGGCCCGAGCACACCCTCGAGGCCCACGCGGCTCGGCGAGCCGGTCGAGCCGACGGCGCGGGTCGCGGCCGAGCCGATGACGCTGCCGAAATCGATGCCCTGGCCGGTCGACTGACCCTAGAGACGGCAGTAGGTCATAGCGAACCAAGCGTAGCGCCAGCACTCGCGCGGGCTGGGGCCGGTCGGGCACACTCACCGCATGGGTGAAGCCAAGATCAAGGCGCGCACGCAGGTGGCGCGGGCCGTGGACACG
>JANXZN010000417.1 GCA_025355545.1 Rhizobacter sp. | reverse complement strand
CTCAAAGTCGAGCCACGAGCCGCGGTACGGGATGATCCGCGCGCTGAACAGCAGCTTGCCGCTCGAATGCGTCTTGCCCTTGTCGTGCTCGAAGAACACGCCCGGCGAACGGTGCAGCTGCGAGACGATCACGCGCTCGGTGCCGTTGACGATGAACGAGCCGTAGTCGGTCATCAGCGGCACTTCGCCCATGTAGACCTCCTGCTCCTTGATCTCCTTGACCGTCTTGGCCTGCGGGCTCTCGCGGTCGTAGATGATCATCTGCAGCTTCGCGCGCACCGCGGCGGCGTAAGTCAGGCCGCGAACCTGGCATTCGCGCGTGTCGAACGCGGGCTTGGCCATGTTGAATTCGATGAACTTCATTTCCACGAACCCGTTGTGCGACACGATCGGGAACGCGGACAGGAAGGCGGCTTGCAGCCCCTCGGGCTTGCGCTTCTGCGCCGGCACGTCCTTCTGCAGGAAGGCGACGTACGACTCCTTCTGCATCGTCAGCAGATAGGGGACTTTGAGGACACTCTCGCGTTTACCGAAACTCTTGCGAATCCGCTTGCGCTCGGTATAGCTGTAGGGGGTTGCTTGCTGCGCCATATGTAGTTTCCCACTCCGTCTCAGAGAGCTCGGCCCGGCCGGGGGCTTCGCTCTCATCGGCGACTGTCTTTCGAACCTTGCGTTCGAAGCTTGGTGGTTGGCCACTACCAACCGCTGGCGGACAACCCCGGCGTTGCACCGGAGCCCGACCAAACCCGCTCTCTGCAGTCGGATCAGAGAGCTTTTTTGAAATCACTTGAAAGAACCCTCGATTGTCAAGGCGGGCGCTTTCAGGTGCTTTCATAAGGCCATCCCGGGTCAATCCGGGGCAACCCCAAGAAGCGCGAAAGGCTGGGGGCCGATTTCAGCTCCCAGCCCCGTGCGTCAGCGCGAGTTACTTGATCTCGGCCTTGGCACCCGCGTCTTCGAGCTTCTTCTTGGCGGCTTCCGCGTCGGCCTTGGACACGGCTTCCTTGACGGGCTTCGGCGCACCGTCGACCAGGTCCTTGGCTTCCTTCAGGCCCAGGCCCGTCAGTTCGCGCACGGCCTTGATGACCTGCACCTTGTTAGCGCCGAACTCGGTCAGGATGACGTTGAATTCGGTCTGCTCTTCGACGACCACGGCGGCAGCGCCTCCACCGGCGCCGGCCGGGGCCGACATCGCCGCGGCGGACACGCCGAACTTCTCTTCGATCGCCTTGACCAGGTCGTTGAGGTCCATCACCGACATGCCGTCGAGTGCGGTCAGGAATGCGTCTTTATCGAATGCCATTTTGATTTCCAGTTCAGGATGTAGTTACAAAGATAGATCGTTCAAGCGGCAGGTGCTTCGGCCGCCGGTGCTTCCGCGGCAGGCGCCTCGGCAACCGGTTCAGCTTCGACAGCCGGGGCCGGCTCGGCGCGCTTCTCGGCGATGGCCGCCAGCACCCGCGCGAAGCGCGAGATCGGCGATTGCATCAGCCCGAGCAGTTGCGCCAGCAGGACTTCCTTGCTCGGAATGGCCGCCAGGGATTTCACCCCGTCGGCATTCAAAGCCTTGCCTGCGTAGGCGCCGCCCTTGACGATCAGTTTGTCGTTGCCCTTGGCAAAGTCCGAAAGGACTTTGGCCGCGGCGACAGCGTCTTCGGAAAAACCATAGATCAGCGGGCCGACCATGCTCCCCGAGGCCACTTCGAACGGTGTGCCGGCGACCGCGCGACGGGCGAGCGTGTTCTTCAGGACATGAAGGTACACACCCTTGTCGCGCGCCTGCTTGCGCAGCACGTCCAAGTGAGCCACGGTGAGGCCACGGTATTCAGCCAGCGCCAGCGTCTGTGAGCGCGCCACTTGGGCTGCCACATCCGCCACCACGGTCTGCTTCTCGCTCTTGTTGAGACTCAAGATCACACTCCTCACAACTTGTGTTCTTCGCCTGTGGCCAGGCTCCGAACACCCCTAAGGTTCAGCGACCATCCGAACTGGAACTCGTCATTCCTCTTCGGCGGGACCGCCATCTGCGCTGGCTTGTTGAGCAACTTTCGCTGCTCCGTCCATTAAGCGACCACGAAGGTCACACCAACGGTCTTGGATGACCTGCGCTCGCCTTGCGGCTTGCGCAGCCCACCAAACTCATTCAGGCCGACACCAGACTCGTGTCGACCCTTGATTCATCACGCAGCGCCCCTACGCAACCGAGGCCGAGGCGTTGATCGACGCGATGTCGACCCTGGCCCCCACGCCCATCGTCGAACTCAGCGCAACCTTGCGCAGGTAGATGCCCTTGCTCGACGCCGGCTTGGCCTTGTTCAGCGCTTCGATCAGCGCGCGCAAGTTGCCCACCAGTTTGTCGGATTCGAACGAGCGGCGGCCGATCGTGGCATGCACGATGCCGGCCTTGTCGACGCGGAACTGAACCTGACCGGCCTTGGCGTTGCGCACCGCCTGCGCCACGTCGGGCGTCACGGTGCCGACCTTCGGGTTCGGCATCAGGCCGCGCGGGCCCAGGATCTGGCCGAGCGTACCGACCACGCGCATCGTGTCCGGCGAGGCGATCACGATGTCGAAGTTCATCACGCCGGCCTTGATCTGCTCGGCCAAGTCTTCCATGCCGACGATGTCGGCGCCGGCTGCCTTGGCTTCTTCGGCCTTGGCACCTTGCGCGAACACCGCCACGCGCTTGGTCTTGCCGGTGCCGTTGGGCAGCACGACGGCGCCGCGCACGACCTGGTCGGATTTCTTCGCGTCGATGCCGAGTTGCACCGCGACATCGATCGATTCATCGAACTTCGCAACGGCGCATTCCTTGACGATCGTCAGCGCGTTGTCGACCGCGTACAGCTTGGTCGATTCGACCTTGCCGGCGAGTGCCTTCTGGCGCTTTGTCAGCTTGGCCATGATCAGATCACTCCTTCCACGGTGATGCCCATTGAGCGGGCGGTGCCGGCGACGGTGCGCACGGCGGCATCGAGATCGGCACCGGTCAGATCCTTGATCTTGATCTTGGCGATCTCCTCGGCCTGGGCGCGCGTGAGCTTGCCGACCTTGTCGAGGTGCGGCTTGGCCGAGCCCTTGTCGAGCTTCAGCGTCTTCCTGATCAGCACCGACGCGGGCGGGCTCTTCAGCACGAACGTGAACGACTTGTCCGCGAACGCGGTGATCACGACCGGCAGCACGAGGCCGGGTTCCATGCTTGAGGTCTGGGCGTTGAACGCCTTGCAGAACTCCATGATGTTCAGGCCGCGCTGGCCCAGCGCCGGGCCGATCGGGGGCGAGGGATTCGCCTTGCCGGCGGGGACTTGCAGCTTGATCAAGCCGACAATCTTCTTTGCCATTTCTGCTCTCCAATTCAACCCATGCGCCGAGGCACAAGGTTGTTGAGTTCAAACGCCAAGTTCGTGATCTGCGTTGCAGATCACCCTTGGCTCCTCTTGCCCGTGTCTCGTCACGGGCTGGCTACGGACGCGGCTCGGAGTGCCGCGTCGAACTCGTCAAACCTGCTCTGCCTAGACTTTTTCCACCTGCGCGAAGTCCAGCTCCACCGGCGTGGCTCGCCCGAAGATCGTGACCGCGACACGCACCTTCGACTTGTCGTAGTTGACGTCTTCGATCGCGCCGTTGAAGTCGGTGAACGGGCCTTCCTTGATGCGCACCAACTCGCCCACGATCCACTGCACCTTCGGGCGCGGCTTCTCGACGCCCTCCTGCATCTGGTGGACGATCTTCAGCACCTCGGCCTCGGAGATCGGCGATGGCCGATTCTTCGCGCCGCCGACGAAACCGGTGACCTTGCTGGTGTGCTTCACCAGGTGCCAGGTGTCGTCGCCCATTTCCATCTCGACCAGCACGTAGCCCGGGAAGAAGCGGCGCTCGGAGACCGACCTCTTGCCGTTCTTCAACTCGACGACTTCTTCCATCGGCACGAGGATGCGGCCGAACTTGTCTTGCATTTCCGAGCGATCGATGCGCTCGCGCAGGTTGCGTTCGACCGCCTTTTCCATGCCGGAGTAGGCGTGGACGACATACCAGCGCTTGTTGCTGGGCACGGCGACGGGCACAACTGCGGGTTGCTCTTCTGCGGTGTTGAGTTCTTCGGTCATGTCAGTCTTCCGCAAACGCGCCTCAATGCTTCCAGCCCAGGATCAGGTCGTACAGCAACCATTCGAGCGTCTTGTCGGTCAGAAACAGGAACAGCGCCATCACGAACACGAAGGCGAACACGTAGCCCGTCATCTGCACGGCTTCCTTGCGGGTCGGCCAGACGACTTTCTTGACTTCCTTGATCGAGTCGCGCCCGTAGGCGATCAGCTGCTTGCCCGGCTCGGAGGTGAAGAAGGTCGCCACCGCGGCGGCCAGCAGCACCGCCAGCGCGGCCACGCGCACCCAGAGATCCTGCTTGGCCAGCATGTAGAACACGACCACCGCGGCGACGACGAGCACGCCCGCGACCGCAAGCTTGGCTTTGTCGGCGCCAGTGGAGATCGTTTCGACTTGTTGAGGATTCGCCATGGTTTTCAGTTCGGTTCTTCGCGGTCGTCGGCCCAAACGCCGCGCCGCCTTCTAGCAGCAAAGCCCGCCGGCCTCTTTCAAAGCTTCGCGGGCTGCTGTGGCCGCCAGATCCCTTGTCTGGCAGGGGCGGAGGGCATCGAACCCCCAACCTCTGGTTTTGGAGACCAGCGCTCTGCCAATTGAGCTACGCCCCTTCGGAACCTCTTTACTCGATGATCTTGGCAACCACCCCCGCGCCGACGGTTCTGCCGCCCTCGCGGATGGCGAAGCGCAGGCCCTCTTCCATCGCGATCGGGTTGATCAGCTTCACGGTGATGCTGACGTTGTCGCCGGGCATGACCATCT
>JANXZN010000383.1 GCA_025355545.1 Rhizobacter sp. | reverse complement strand
TCGGGCACGTGGATGTGCACGTCGCGCTTCTCGAACATCTCGTCCTTGATGCCCAGGCGCCGGGCTCGGCTACGGACCACCGAGCGCGCCGCCTCGACCGACTCCTTCATCACGTCGCCGAGCTGGCCGGTGCGGATGATGTTGCCCTTGCCGGGCATCACCGCCGCCTCGATCGTCAGCAGGTCGCCACCGACCTCGGTCCATGCGAGACCGACCACCTGCCCGACCTGGTTTTTCTTCTCGGCCCGGCCGTAGTCGTACTTGCGCACGCCGAGGTAGTCGTTCAGGTTCTCGTCGGTGACGATGACCTTGCTCGTCACCTGCTTGAGCTGAATCGCCTTCACCACCTTGCGGCAGATCTTGCTGATCTCGCGTTCGAGCGAGCGCACGCCGGCTTCACGCGTGTAGTAGCGCACGATGCCGCGCACCGCCGACTCGGTGACTTCCATCTCTTCGTCTTTCACGCCGTTGTTCTTCGCCTGCTTTGGGCAAAGGAACTTCAACGCTATGTTGACTTTTTCGTCTTCGGTGTAACCCGACAGGCGAATGACCTCCATCCGGTCGAGCAGCGCCGGCGGAATGTTCATCGAGTTCGACGTTGCGATGAACATCGTGTCGGACAGATCGAAGTCGACCTCGACGTAGTGGTCGCTGAATGTGTGGTTCTGTTCCGGGTCGAGCACTTCGAGCAAGGCGCTCGACGGGTCACCGCGGAAATCCATGCCGAGTTTGTCGATCTCGTCGAGCAGGAACAGCGGGTTCTTGGTGCCGATCTTGGTCAGGCTCTGCAGCACCTTGCCCGGCATCGAGCCGATGTAGGTGCGGCGGTGGCCGCGAATCTCGGCTTCGTCACGCACGCCGCCCAGCGCCATGCGCACGAACTTGCGGCCGGTGGCGCGCGCCACACTCTGGCCGAGCGAGGTCTTGCCCACGCCCGGCGGGCCGACCAGGCACAGAATCGGTGACTTGACCTTCTCGACGCGCTGCTGCACCGCGAGGTATTCGAGGATGCGATCCTTGACCTTGTCCAGACCGTAGTGGTCTTCGTTCAGCACCTGCTCGGCGAAGGCCAGGTCGTGCTTGATCTTGGTCTTCTTCGCCCACGGCAGGTTGACCAAGGTGTCGATGTAGTTGCGCACCACCGTCGCTTCGGCCGACATCGGCGACATCAGCTTCAGCTTCTTGAACTCGCCGTCGACCTTCTTGCGCGCCTCTTTCGGCATCTTGGCGGCGATGATCTTTTTCTCGAGTTCTTCCATGTCGGCGCCTTCTTCGCCGTCACCGAGTTCCTTCTGGATCGCCTTGACCTGCTCGTTCAGGTAGTACTCGCGCTGGCTCTTTTCCATCTGGCGCTTGACGCGGCCACGGATGCGCTTTTCGACCTGCAGGATGTCGACCTCGTGCTCGAGCTGCTCCAGCAGTTTTTCGAGGCGCTTGTCGACCGCGTACAGGTCGAGCACCGACTGCTTGTTCTCGAGCTTGAGCGGCAAATGCGCGGCGATCGTATCGGCCAGCCGACCCGCATCGTCGATGCCGGCGATCGACGTGAGGATCTCGGGCGGGATCTTCTTGTTCAGCTTGACGTACTGATCGAACTGCTGCGTGACCGCGCGCCGCAGCGCCTCGATCTCGGGCTTGGTGTCGGCCTCGGGCGGCACCGGCGTCACGTCGGCGACGAAGTACTCGCCGTTGTCGCTGATGCTGTGGGTGTTGGCGCGCTGGATGCCTTCGACCAGCACCTTCACGGTGCCGTCGGGCAGCTTGAGCATCTGCAGGATGCTGGAGACGCAGCCGACCTCGAACATGTCGTCGGGCTTGGGCTCGTCCTTGCCGGCGGCCTTTTGCGCGACCAGCATGATCTGGCGGCCGGCCTCCATCGCGACCTCGAGCGCCTTGATCGACTTCGGGCGACCCACGAACAGCGGGATCACCATGTGCGGGAACACCACCACGTCGCGCAGCGGCAGCAGCGGCAAGGTGATTTGTTCGGCAGGCAAAACGGGATGTCCGGACATTGAAGAATCCTCTCTTTCTCAAACCGATGTAGGGCTTGAGGCGTCAATTGCAAGGAGCCGCTCGGGCCGTGGCCCGCGGCGAATACCGGACTTGGCTAGGGAATCAGGCGCTCGCCTTCTGCTCGCGGTATACGAGCAGCGGCTTGGCTTCGTCTTCGATCGTGTGCTCGTCGAGCACCACTTTTGCCACGCCATCGAGCGTCGGCAGGTCGAACATCGTGTCGATCAGCGACTGCTCCATGATCGAGCGCAGCCCGCGCGCGCCGATCTTGCGCTTCAGCGCCTTGCGCGCGATCGCCTGCAATGCCGATGGCCGAATCTCGAGCTCGACGCCGTCCATCGCGAACAGCTTCTGGTACTGCTTGACCAGCGCGTTCTTCGGCTCGGTCAGGATGCGCACCAGCGCGTCGTCGGTCAGCTCACCCAGGGTTGCGATCACCGGCAGGCGGCCGACCAGTTCGGGGATCAGGCCGAACTTGATCAGGTCTTCGGGCTCGACATCGCGGAACACTTCGGAGACGCGCTTCTCGCTCTTCGTGTGCACGGTCGCGCCGAAGCCGATGCCCGACTTCTCGGAGCGGTTCTGGATCACCTTCTCGAGGCCGTCGAATGCGCCGCCGCAGATGAACAGGATGTTGGTCGTGTCGATCTGCAGGAAATCCTGGTTCGGGTGCTTGCGCCCGCCCTGCGGCGGCACCGAGGCCATCGTGCCTTCGACCAGCTTGAGCAAGGCCTGCTGCACGCCCTCGCCCGACACGTCGCGGGTAATCGACGGGTTGTCGGCCTTGCGGCTGATCTTGTCGATCTCGTCGATGTAGACGATGCCGCGCTGGGCCTTCTCGACGTCGTAGCCGCAGTTCTGCAGCAGCTTCTGGATGATGTTCTCGACGTCTTCGCCGACATAGCCTGCTTCCGTCAGCGTGGTCGCGTCGGCGATCACGAACGGCACGTTGAGCAGGCGCGCAAGCGTCTGCGCGAGCAAGGTCTTGCCCGAACCCGTGGGCCCGATCAGCAGGATGTTGCTCTTGGAAAGCTCGATCTCGTCCTTGGTGCGACTCATGTGCTTGAGCCGCTTGTAGTGGTTATAGACCGCCACCGACAAGGTGCGCTTCGCGACCTCCTGACCTATCACGTACTGGTCGAGGCTGGCCTTGATCTCGCCTGGCACCGGCAGGTCGGACTTGGCCGCCTTCGCGTCGGTGCCTTCGGCCGGTACTTCATCGCGAATGATGTCGTTGCAAAGCTCGATGCACTCGTCGCAAATGAACACACTCGGCCCGGCGATGAGTTTCTTCACCTCGTGCTGGCTTTTGCCGCAGAAGGAACAGTACAGAACCTTCTCGCTGGAGGCGCCTTTTTTGTCGGCCATAGAGGTGGGGGTTTCGGGGCGTAGAGGAAGGGGGCTTGGTGAATGATAGATCAAAAGAAAACGGGGCCTTCACCATGAAAAAGGCCCCGATCGAGGTGTTGTTGCTGGCGCCGCGCCAGGCGCCGCGGCCAAAACCGGTCAGACAGTTGCCAACGGCGCGGCGCGGCGCGCCAGCACCTGGTCGATCAGGCCATAGGCCTTGGCTTCGGTCGGGTCCATGAACATGTCGCGTTCCATGTCGGCGCGGATCTTCTCGATCGACTGACCGGTGCGCTCGGCGTAGATCTGGTTCAGCTGCTCGCGCGTCTTCAGGATCTCGCGGGCGTGAATCTCGATGTCGGTCGCCTGGCCCTGCGCGCCGCCCGACGGCTGGTGAATCATCACGCGCGAATTCGGCAGCGCCATGCGCTTGCCCTTGGCGCCGGCCATCAGCAGGAACGAGCCCATGCTCGCGGCGATGCCCATGCACAGCGTCGAGACATCCGGCTTGATGAACTGCATCGTGTCGAAGACCGACAGCCCCGCGCTGACCGAACCGCCCGGCGAGTTGATGTACAGCGAGATGTCCTTGTCGGGGTTCTCGCTCTCGAGGAACAGCAGTTGCGCGACCACCAGATTGGCAGTCTGGTCGTTGACCGGGCCGACCAGGAAGATCACCCGTTCGCGCAGCATCCGGCTGTAGATGTCGTATGCGCGCTCGCCGCGCCCCGAGGTTTCGATGACCATGGGGACCATGCCCAGGCCGTTGGTGTCAAGCGCGCTCATGGCACTCCTTGGAAAGAGGTTCAACCGATGTTGGGGCTGATTATGTCGCCACAAGACGGCTGCGCGGATTCATCCACGCCCACGCACGAGGCGCCGCCCTCGCGCTAGCCCGGATATTTCACGCTCCCCCGTAGAAACGAGGACGGCATTGCCCTTTGGATGCCCGTTTATCGAGGTGTCGAATCTTGATGAACGAGCGGGCAATGCCGAAACCAAACT
>JANXZN010000374.1 GCA_025355545.1 Rhizobacter sp. | reverse complement strand
CGGAAGCCATCGGCCTTGACGGTGCGCGACAGCTTCTTCAGGCGCGACTCGACTTCCGAGCTGATGGTGGCGGTGGGCAGCAGCAGCGTGATGCGGCGCTCCAGCTTGGCGAGGGTTTCAACTTGGACGGTCATGATGGTTGGACTCTTTAGATTTGCAATGCTGGTGCGCGGGGCGGGACTCGAACCCGCACACCATCGCTGGCGTCAGGACCTAAACCTGGTGCGTCTACCAATTTCGCCACCCGCGCGAACGGCCTTCCGCCCGACAGGGTGGCGGGGCCGCCGTGCGGCCCCGCCACCCTGGCTTTCTCGGCGAATCGCGGATTTTAGCTGGTCGCGGCAGCCTTCTCGTCGCCGGGCGGTTTGACGCGGAACCAGGCCGCGTACATCGCCGGCAGCGACAGCAGCGTCAGCACCGTCGCGACGATCAGGCCGCCCATGATGGCCACCGCCATCGGCCCCCAGAACACGCTGCGCGACAACGGGATCATCGCCAGCGCCGCCGCGGCCGCCGTCAGCATGATCGGGCGGCAGCGTCGCACCGCCGCCTCGACGATCGCGTCCCAGGTGGCGACGCCGCGCGCGCGATCCTGCTCGATCTGGTCGATCAGGATCACCGAGTTGCGCATGATCATGCCCATCAGCGCGATCACGCCGAGCAGCGCGACGAAACCGAACGGCCGGTTCAGCACCAGCAGCGCCGCGGCGATCCCGGCGATGCCCAGAGGCGCGGTCAGGAACACCAGCACCGAGCGGCTGAAGCTGTGCAATTGCAGCATCAGCAGCGTGAACATGACGAACAGCATCAGCGGCGCGCCGACCGCGATCGAGCCCTGGCCCTTGCTGCTCTCCTCGACTGCGCCGGCGATCTCGATGCGGTAGCCGTCGAGCATGCGCGCACGCACCGGGGCGAACAGCGGGTCGAGCTGCGCGGTCACGGTCGCGCCCTTCGCGCCACAGCACGCCCGGCTCCCAGGTGAAGTTGGCTCTCGCGATCTGTCCCAGCGGGATGCTGCGGCCGGTGCTGGTCGGCACATACGCGTTGGCGAGGTCGGTGACCTGGTTGCGCTCTTGCAGCGGCTGGCGCAGCACGATGTCGACCAGTTTGTCGTCCTCGCGGTACTGACCGATCGTCGTGCCGGTGTTGATCGTGCGCGCCGCCTGCGCGATCGACTGGCTGGTCACGCCCAGCGCGCGCGCCTTGTCCTGGTCGACGTCCAGGCGCAGCGCCTTGACCGACTCGTTCCAGTTGTCGTTGATGCCGCGCAGGTTGGGGTTCTTGCGCATGATGGCATTGACCTCGTCGGCGTAGGCCCGCACCCTCGCCGGGTCCGGCTCGACGACCCGGAACTGCACCGGGTACGGCACCGGCGCCCCGGTCGGCAGCAGCTTGGCCCGGCCGCGCACCTCGGGAAATTCGGTCGCGAGCAACTCGGGCAGCAGCTTGCGCAGCCGCTCGCGTGCCGCCGGCGAATTCGGCATCACGACCATCTGGCTGACATTGCTCTGCGGGAAGACCTGGTCGAGCACGAGCACGAAGCGCTCGACGCCGCTGCCGACCCAGGTCGTCACATTGCCGACGCCGTCGAGCTTCATCACACGCGCCTCGACGCGCTTGGTGACCGCCTCGTTCGCCGCGTACGAGGTGCCTTCCGGGTACCACAGGTCGACGACGATCTCGGGCCGGCTCGACTCCGGAAAGAACTGGTTCTGCACGTGGCCCATGCCGACGATGCCGAGCACCATCGTGCCGATGGTCGCGGCTATCGTGATCCAGCGATGCCGCACGCACCAATTCACGATGGCGCGAAAGCGCGCGTAGAACGGGGTGTCGAACAGCTCGTGCGGCTGCTCGCCGGCGGCATGCGGCCGGGTCTTGAGCAGCCAGACGCCGAGGTAGGGCACGAAGTACACCGACACGAACCACGAGATCAGCAACGCCGCCGCGGTCACCGCGAAGATCGCGAACGTGTATTCGCCCACCGTCGATTGCGCCAGGCCGATCGGCAGAAAGCCGACCGCGGTGATCAGCGTGCCGGTCAGCATCGGCATCGCGGTCGCGTCGTAGGCGAAGGTCGCGGCGCGTACCTTGTCGTAGCCTTCTTCGAGCTTGCGCACCATCATCTCGACCGAGATGATGGCGTCGTCGACGAGCAGGCCGAGCGCGATGATCAGCGACCCGAGCGAGATCTTGTGCAGGCCCACGCCCCAGTAGTACATCGTCACGAAGGTGATCGCCAGCACCAGCGGGATCGTGATGCCGACGACCAGGCCCGGGCGCCAGTCGAGCGTGAATCTGAAAGAGCGCGGCTTGAAGTGCAGCCCGAGGCTGACGAAGCTCACGCCGAGCACGATCACGACCGCCGCGATCAGCGTGCCGACGAATTCGTTGACCGACGTCGTCACGACCTTGGACTGGTTCTGGAACTGGTGCACCTCGATGCCGGCCGGCAGCTCGGCGCGAATCTGATCGATCGTCACGGTCAGCGCCTTGCCCATGCGGACGATGTCGCCGCCCTTGGCCATCGAGTGCCCAGCGCGATCACCTCGTGGCCCTGGTGGCGCACCTTGACCTGCGGCGGGTCGACATAGCCGCGCCGGATCTCCGCGATGTCGCCGAGCTTGAAGCTCGCGCCGCCGGCGCGGATCGGGAACTGCCGCAGCTCGTCGACCGAGTTGAACTGCCCGCCGACCCGCACCTGCACGAAATCGGTCGGCGCATTGATCGTGCCGGCCGACTCGACCGCGTTCTGCTGGCCGATCTGCCCCAGCACCTGCGTGAAGTCCAGCCCGAGCTGCGCCAGGCGCTTCTGCGAGATCTCGACGAAAAGCTTCTCGTCCTGCGCACCGAAGATCGCGACCTTGTTGACGTCCTGCACCTTCAGCAGGCGCTGACGCACGCGGTCGGCCTGGTCTTTCAGTTCCTGGTAGCTGAAGCCGTCGGTCGAGAGCGCGTAGATCGAGCCGTAGACATCGCCGAACTCGTCGTTGAAATACGGGCCGATCACGCCGCCCGGCAATGTCGCGCGGATGTCGCCGATCTTCTTGCGCACCGTGTACCAGATCTGCTGCATCTCCTTCGGCGGCGAGGAGTCGCGTACCTGGAAGATGATGAGCGCCTCGCCGGGCTTTGAGTAGCTGCGGATCTTGTCGGCGTATGGCACCTCCTGCAGCGTGCGCTCGAGCTTGTCGGTGACCTGCTCGGCGACCCGCTGCGCGGTGGCGCCGGGCCAGAACACGCGCAGTGCCATCGCGCGGAAGGTGAAGGGCGGGTCCTCGTCCTGGCCGAGCTGGAAGTACGCGACGGCCCCGAGCAGCATCAGCACGACCAGCAGGTAGCGGGTCAGCGCCGAATGGTCCAGCGCCCACTTCGAAATGTTGAAGCGCGACACCGTGTCGGCCGCGTGCGGCGCCCTCCGGTCGGCGGCGATCGGAGCGTCCGGCGCGTCCACGACCGGACCGCTCATTTGACGCCGACCGGCGCGGCGACCGGCGCCGACGCGCTTGAAGCCGACGGCATGCCCGGGTCGATGTAGAACTTCACCTTCTGGCCCGGGCTGAGCACGTGCACGCCGGCCGTCACGACGATCTGCCCCGGCGCGAGGCCGGCCACGACCACCGCGTCGTTGCCGTCGGCGCCGGCGAGCTTCACGTCCTGCGACTTCACCGTCATGCTGGCGCGGTCGACCAGCCAGACCGCGCTGCGGCCCTGTTCCTCGCGCAACGCCGACAGCGGCAGCTTGGTCACGCCCCCGGTCTGCGGCAGCTCCATCAGCACGGTGGCGGTCTGCCCCAGGCCTACGCCGCCGACCGCCACCGGGCCGATGTCGGCCTTGACCAGGAAGGTGCGCGTCACCGGGTCGGCGGCGGCGGAAATCTCGCGGATCGTCGCCGGCAACGGTGCGTCCGGGCTGCCCCACAGGCGCACGCTGAAGCGGCCGGGCTGCGCCCCGAGCGCCTTGACCATCGCGACCTTGTCCTCGGGCACCGAGAACACCACATCGCGCGGGCCCTCGTGCGCCAGGCGCAGCACCGGCGTGCCGGCCGAGGCCACCATGCCCGGCTCCAGATCGACGCCGGTGATCACGCCGCTGGCATCGGCGACCAGCGACGCGTAGCCGGCCTGGTTGCCCTGGACGCTCGACTGGGCCCGGGCCTGATCGAGCTGTGCGCGCGCCGTCTTCGCCGCCATCTCGCGGCGGTCGAGTTCGGCCGGGCCGATGAAGCCCTTGTCGGCGAGGTCCTTGTAGCGCTTGAAGTCGGCCGCGCTCTGGTCGTAGTTCGCCTGCGCGGCGGCGACCGTCGCGCGCGCCGCGTCCTGCCCGAGCCGCAGGTCCCGTGCGTCGAGTTGCGCGAGCATCTGGCCGGTCTTAACGGTGTCGCCCAGGTCGACAAGGCGCTTGATCATCTTGCCGCTGACCCGGAAGCTCAGGCGCGACTCGGTGCGTGCCTTGACTTCGCCGGCGTACTCGTAGGAGCCGCCAGCGGTCTGCGGCGATATGGTCACGGTGCGCACCGCGCGCACCGGGTCCGGCGCGGGTTCGGTCTTCGAGCAGGCGCCGAGGACCGCGACGCTGATCAGGGCGATGAGAAGCGCTTGGCGCATGGGGTTCCTCGGCGTGCATTCAAGCAACGACCGCATGGCCATCGCCAAGCGGGTGGCGGCCGTCGCACACGCCGGCACACTGCAAATGACTGACTGGTCAGTAATATATTCGCGGCATTCCCCCGTGTCAAACCCTGAATCTCCCGGCGCGGCCCCTCGTCCCGTACAACGTGGACAATCGCCCTCCGTGAGCGTCGACCATTACGAAAACTTTCCCGTCGCATCCATTCTGTGCCCGCCGGCGCTGCGACCGGCGGTCGCGGCAATCTACGCCTTCGCGCGCACCGCCGACGACCTCGCCGACGAAGGGGATGCGACACCCGAGCGGCGACTCGCCGACCTCGCCGCCTATCGCGCCGATCTCGACGCGGCATGCCAGCGCGGCGCCCGGTCGGTGCGCTGGCCGCAGGTCTTCGGACCACTGCGCCCGGTGCTCGTACGGTACGGGCTACCGCCCGAGTTGCTGGCCGACCTGCTCGGTGCGTTCGAACAGGATGTGCTCAAACACGGCTACGTCGACCGCGCTGACCTGCTCGACTACTGCCGCCGCTCGGCAAACCCGGTCGGTCGACTGTTGCTGCATCTGTACGGCGTCGGCGGCGCAACGGCGTTGCGCCAGTCGGATGCGATCTGCACCGCGCTGCAACTCGCGAACTTCTGGCAAGACCTGGGCGTCGACACCCGGCGCGGTCGGCTCTACGTGCCGGCCGGCGACTGCGCGCGCCGCGGTGTCGATCCGCAGACCCTGCTGGCAGGGCAGGACACGCCGAGCGTGCGCGCGCTCGTCGCCGATCTCGTCGGCTGGGCGCGCGACCTGATGCTCGCCGGCGCGCCGCTCGTCCACAGTATTCCCGGCCGCGCCGGCTGGGAGCTGCGACTGGTCGTGCAGGGCGGGCTGCGCATCCTCGAGAAAATCGCGGCGACCGGCTTTGCGAGCTTGCAGCGTCGCCCGACGCTGCGCTGGCACGACGCGCCGCTGCTGGCCTGGCGCGCGCTGTGGATGCGCCCGCCGCATGCGGTCGTCGCGAGCGAATCCGCATGACACCCGAGCAGTACGTGCAAGACAAGGCCGCGAGGGCCACGAGTTGGCGGCCTTTTCCTGCCCGCGAGGGCGGTGCATGACACCCGAGCAGTACGTGCAAGACAAGGCCGCCAGGGCCACGAGTTGGCGGCCTTTTCCTGCCCGCGAGGGCGGTGCATGACACCCGAGCAGTACGTGCAAGACAAGGCCGCCAGGAGCGGCTCGAGCTTTTACTACGCCTTCCTGTTCCTGCCGCCGCCGCGGCGCGCCGCGATCACCGCTTTCTACGCGTTCTGCCGCGAGGTCGACGACGTCGTCGACGAGGTCGGCGACCCGGGCGTGGCGGCGACCAAATTGGCGTGGTGGCGCACCGAGGTCGCGTCGGCGTTTGCGGGCCGGCCCAGCCACCCGGTGACGAAGGCGCTGATGCCGCACACCGCTGCCTTCGACATCCGCGCCGAGCACCTGCTGGCGGTGATCGACGGTTGCCAGATGGACCTGGAGCAATCGCGCTACCTCGATTTCGCGGGCCTCGCGCGCTACTGCCATCTGGTGGCCGGCGTCGTCGGCGAAGTGGCGGCCAGCATCTTCGGGCAGACGCAGGCGGCCACGACGGCCTACGCGCACCGGCTCGGCCTGGCGATGCAGCTTACCAACATCATCCGCGACGTCGGCGACGACGCGCGGCGCGGGCGCATCTACCTGCCGGTCGCGGAGCTGAAGCAGTTCGACGTGAAGGCGCAGGAGATCCTGAACCGCGGCTACAGCGAGCGCTTCACGGCCCTGATGAAATTCCAGACCGAGCGCTCACACCGCTGCTACGACGAGGCGTTCGCGCTGTTGCCCGAGGCCGATCGACAGGCGCAGAAGCCGGGCGTGATGATGGCCAACATCTATCGCACCCTGCTGCGCGAGATCGAGGCCGACGACTTCCAGGTGCTGCACCAGCGCACGTCGCTGACGCCGCTGCGCAAGCTGTGGATCGCGATGCGCACCAACTGGCGCGGACGCTAGTGCATAGATGCAATCTTGATGGAACTTAACCAAACCCTGCCACACCAATGATCTACTGCAGACTGGTGCGGAGATCGAGAGTGCGAGTTGCCCCTGAGATTGTGCTGTCGGACGAAGAGCGCGAGGTGCTCGACGAGCTGATTCGC
>JANXZN010000371.1 GCA_025355545.1 Rhizobacter sp. | reverse complement strand
GCGAATCAGCTCGTCGAGCACCTCGCGCTCTTCGTCCGACAGCACAATCTCAGGGGCAACTCGCACTCTCGTTCTCCACACCAGTCCGTAGTAGATCATTGGTGTGGCGGGGTTTGGTTAAGTTCCATCAAGATTGCATCTATGCACTAGTGTGCGCGAGCATACCGAGGCCCGCGCGTCGCGATCATCCGCCACCTCCGCCGCGCTTGGTAAGGCCGCCGAAGCCGCGCTGCGGGTCGTAGCCCCAGCAGGCCAGCACCAAGAACACGAGCAGGCAACCGAGCACGACATACGGCGCCGCGCCCGGGTCCTTGCCGTACAGCGCGAAGCGGACCCACTCGACCGCGTGCGTGAACGGGTTGAAGCGGGCCAGCTGGTAGACCCACCCGGCACCCGACTCCTGCAGCTTCCAGAGCGGGTATAGCGCGGTCGACAGGAAGTACATCGGGAAGATCACGAAGTTCATCGTGCCGGCGAAGTTCTCGAGCTGCTTGATGTAGACCGACAGCAGCAGCCCGAGCGCACCCAGCATCAGCGCGCCGCCGATCAGCGCCAGCAACGCATGCAGCGCGGCGAGCGAGAACAGCGGCAGCTCGGTGCCGATCAGCACGGCGACGATCACGAACGCGAGCGCCTGCAGCACCGAGAGCAGCGCGGTCGCGCACAGCTTGGAGAACAGCAGCCACGGGCGCGGCAGCGGCGCGGTGAGCAGCAGCCGCATCAGGCCCATCTCGCGGTCGTAGACCATCGCCAGCGACGACTGCATGCCGTTGAACAACAGCACCATGCCGACCAGGCCGGGCACGATGTAGACGTCGTACGGGATGTAGGTGTCGTAGGGTTCGACGATCGCGACGCCGAACACGTTGCGAAACCCCGCCGCGAACACCGCGAGCCACAGCAGCGGCCGCACCAGCGCCGAGACCAGCCGCCCGGTCTGACGCGAGAACTTGAACAGTTCGCGCAGCACGATCGCCTGCAGCGCCTGCAACGCATGGCCCAGCCCACGCCGCGCCGCGCGCTCTTCGACCAAAGGAATGTCGGCCTTCACCGTGCGGCCTTGCATAGTTTCTCCGGAGCGTCGGCGCCCAGCGTGTCGAGCACGTCGGTCGGGTGCAGCAGGCCTTCGATCGGCGCCTGCGCGATCACGCCCTGGCCGTCGGTCAGCAGCATGGTCTGGCGCAGCTGACCATCCCAGGGGCGAAAGCTCAGGTTGACGCCCTTGGAGCCGTCCACCGATGTCTTCGCGAGCGCCTGCGCCCACGCACTGTTCGGGCCCCGGGGCGTGGCGGTCGCGAGCGCGAGCAGCGTCTTGCCGGCCATCCACGCGGCCCAGTCGCGGTCGGTCATCGGCCGTTTCGCGGCCTTGAAGAAGCGGCGCGAGACCTGCGGCGCGCCGTAGCGGTCGAACTGCGCGTGCCAGGCCAGTGCGACCAGGCCGGCATCGCCGACCACCGGCCGCGGCAGCACGCTGCGGTACGGCAGGCCGCGCGCGAACTCGCCGTCGCTGTCGACGATCCAGACCGCGTCGTAGGCACTGCCCGCGGTCAGCAGCAACGGATTCGCCAGGTCGCGCTCGCGCGGGTCGGTCGAGAGCTTGAACGGCTTCGAGGCGACGACCTGCAGGCCGTAGCGCTTGATCGACGCCTGCGCGGTCGCAGCGCGTTGCTGGTCTTGCGGGCTGGCGCCGACCAGCAGCAACAGCTTGCTCCACTTGCGCGACACCAGGGTCTGCGCGATCGCATCGGCGCGCATGCGTTCGCTGGGCAGCAGGTGATACATGCGGGGGCGGCAGTCCTGCTGGCGCAGGCGGTCGTCGGGCGCGCCGAGGTTGAGCACCGGCAGCTTGACCGCATCGGCCACGGCCAGCGTCCAGTCGGCGGGCAGGTCAGTCAGGATCAGCGCCGCGCCGGCCTTCTCGGCCGCCTGCGCTGCGGCGCGCGCGGACTCGACCGAGCGCGCCGTGGACGCAGCGAGCGCGACCGCGGCACCCGCTGCTTCGAGCTCAAAGCCGCCTTCGTCGAGCGCGACCTGCACGCCATCGGCGGCCGGTCCGCCCGGGTGACCGAGGTAGGCGCGCTCGACGCGCGTTCGGTCCAGGCGCGGGTCGTTCTCCGGACTGATCAGCGTCGCCTTCAGCGTCGCTGCCGCTGCGATGCCGGCCGCATCGAACAGCGCCACGAACAGCGTGAACGCGAGCCACGCCCACCTCATTCGACCACCACCACGCCGTACGGCACGCGCCCGACCGGCACGGTCTTGATCGGCTTGGCGCCCGGCACGTCGATCACCGTCAGGTCGTCGCTCAGGCCGTTGACGACGAACAGGCGGTTCTCGTTCTTGTCGAGCGCGACGTTCCACGCGCGCTTGCCGACCAGCACGAGATCGGTGACCTTGCGCGCCGCCACATCGACGAAGGCGACGTGGTTGGCGCGGCCGAGCGCGACGAACGCGCGCTTGCCGTCACGCGACATCTGGATGCCCACCGGCGTGATGTCCTGCGCTCGTACGCCCTTCACTTCGAATTTGAGCGTCGCCAGCACCGCATGGTCGGCGGTCGAGACGATGGTCACGCCCGAATCGAGTTCGCAGGTGACCCAAAGCTCCTTGCCGTCGGCGCTGATCGCCATGCGGCGCGGTCGTTTGCCGACCTTGATGTTCTTGACGACCTTGCCGCTCGCGGTGTCGATCACGTGCACGAGGCTAGCGACTTCGGAGGTCACGTATAGCAGCTTGCCGTCGGGGCTGACCTTCACGCCTTCGGGCTCCTGGCCGACCTTGACCTCCTTGAGCTTCTTGCCGGTCGCGACGTCGATGAACACCACCGCCGCGTCGTCTTCGCTGGAGACGTAGATGGTCTGGCCGTCGGGCGAGAGGTCGAAGGCTTCGGGGTCGTCGCCGAGCGGAATGCGGCGCAGCGACTCGCCCGTCGCCGGGTCGATCAGGTCGGCCACGCCCGAGTCGGAACAGGCCAGCATCAGCTTTCGGTCGGGCGTGAGCTGCAGGTGGCGGCCGCGCTTGCAGGTCGGGATCGTGCCCTTGATCGCAAGCGTCGCGAGGTCGATCATCGTCAGCGCGTCGTCCTTCTCGTTCGACACGTACACCGTGCCTTGCGCGCAGGCGCTGCCGGCCAGCCACAGGGTCAGGGCGCAGCAGCAGATCGTCGTCGGGATCAGTCTCAAGGCCCGGTCTCCGGATTCGTGTTGTTGGTCTTGTCGGAAGTCACGAGGTTCGTCTGATGAAGCCCGCTTCCAGCGTGGTTTCGCCGAGCGCGCGCGTCACCTCGGCCGGTGTGCCATCGGCCAGCAGCGAGCCCTTGTGCAGCACCAGCACGCGGTCTGCGCCCTCGGCCTCCTCGACCCAATGGGTCGCCCACAACACGCTCACGCCGCGCTCCCGCACATCGACGCGCAAGGTGTTCAGCAAGTCGCGGCGCGACTTGGGATCGAGGCCCACGGTGGCTTCGTCCATCAGCAGCACCGATGGCCGATGCAGCCCGGCGCGCACCAGTTCCACCTTGCGGCGGTTGCCGCCGGACAGTTCACGCACCTTGCGGTCGAGATCCGCGGCCAGACCCAGGCGCGCGCAGCCGGCCTCGATGCGGACCAGCGCGACACCGCGCGGCACGCCCTGCAGATCGGCCTGGAACAACAGGTTGCGCCGGACGCTCAGATCCAGATCGAGGGCGATCTGCTGGAACACCACGCCGATGTGACGCAGCGCCAGGTGCGCCGAACGCCGCAGCGAATGGCCTGCGACCTCGACCTCGCCGGCGTCGGCCGCGAACAAGCCGGTGAGCACCTGGAACAGCGTCGACTTGCCGGCGCCGTTGGGCCCGAGCAAGGCGACGAACTCACCGCGCCCGATCTGCAGCGACAAGGAATTCAATGCGATGGTCTGACCGTAGCGTTTGGTGAGGTCGGTGGCTCGCAGCATGAGGGTGGTGTGTTCCGGATCGCCCCGAACAGCAGGTTCGCCGCGCCGTCCGCGCAATCGTCGGTACAGCAACTTCTGCGCCGCTGGTCGAGCAGGCGCGTTCACCACCCGAGCTTGGCGAAGCGGTCGGTCTGTCGATCGAAGCGCGGTGGAACACTCTGCGCCAAAAGTGAATAGGAACGTTGCGCGCTGCGCAGGCTCGCAACGCCGTCGATCGGTGTGCCGCCAGGCTTGGCGCTGCCACGACCCAGGGATTTCCCGTAGAGCAGCGCGCGCACACCGAGCCAGCCCGCCGCACGAACCCTTCAACATTCATGTTGACGAGAGTTTCAAGTCAAAAAATACAGGGTTTCGCCTAGGGCTGCGAAGCGGCTGGCGGGTTGCCCGCAGGACGCAGTAACCGGGAATGTCGGGCGGCGCCGAAGGGCGTTCGGGTTGGGCATGGATGTTGCGGTCGAGCCCTCTGTCAGACAGTTCGCGCGGGGATCCGGTGGCGACCTTCGCAAGATCATAGACCACCTCAAAGCAAGGAGACATCAATGAGAATTTCCCGGCACTCGAGCGCGGGCCTGGTGCGTCAGTTGGGGCTGGCGTTGCTCGCTCTACCAGCGTTGGCGCTCGCCAACGCCGATGTGGAGAAGAACATCGCGAACTCCGGCAACTGGGCGATGCAAGCGGGGGACATGTACAACCAGCGCTACTCTCAGCTCAAGCAGATCACCACCGCCAACGTCGGCAAGATGCAGGTGGCCTGGACCTTCTCGACCGGCGTATTGCGCGGCCACGAAGGTTCGCCGCTGGTGATCGATGGTGTGATGTACCTGCATTCGCCGTTCCCGAACAAGGTCTACGCGCTGAACCTCGACAACCAGCAGATCCTCTGGAAGTACGAGCCCAAGCAGGACCCGGCGGTGATCCCGCAGATGTGCTGCGACACGGTCAACCGCGGCGTCGCCTATGCCGAAGGCAAGGTGCTGCTGCAGCAGGCCGACAGCACGCTGGTCGCGCTCGACGCCAAGACCGGCAAGCTGGTCTGGAGCGTCAAGAACGGCGACCCGAAGACCGGCGCCGTGAACACCAACGCGCCGCACGTCTTCAAGGACAAGGTCATCACCGGCATCAGCGGCGGCGAATGGGGCGTGCGCGGCTTCATCGCGGCGTACAACCTGTCAGATGGCAAGCTGGCCTGGAAGGGTTACAGCGTCGGTCCCGACGCCGAAATGCTGATCGACCCGGCCAAGACCATGACCTGGACCGACGGCAAGATGGCCCCGGTGGGCCCGGACTCCTCGCTGAAGACCTGGAAGGGCGACCAGTGGAAGACCGGTGGCGGCACGACCTGGGGTTGGTACAGCTACGACAAGGCGCTGAACCTGATGTATTACGGCAGTGGCAACCCGTCGACCTGGAACCCGGCGCAGCGCCCGGGCGACAACAAGTGGTCGATGACGATCTTCGCGCGTGACGTCGACACCGGCATGGCGAAGTGGGTCTACCAGATGACACCGTACGACGAGTGGGACTTCGACGGCATCAACGAGATGATCCTCGCCGACATCGACGTGAAGGGCAAGCCGACCAAGGCGCTCGTACACTTCGACCGCAACGGCTTCGGGTACACGATGGACCGCGTCACCGGCGCGCTGCTGGTGGCCGAGAAATTCGACCCGCAGGTGAACTGGGCGACCCACGTCGACATGAAGACCGGTCGGCCGCAAGGGGTTGCGAAGTACTCCACCGCGAAAAACGGTCCTGACGTCAACACCAAGGGAATCTGCCCGGCGGCGCTCGGCAGCAAGGACCAGCAGCCCGCGGCCTTCGATCCTGAAACCAAGCTCTTCTACGTGCCGACGAACCACGTCTGCATGGACTACGAGCCGTTCAAGGTCGAGTACACCGCAGGCCAGCCGTATGTGGGGGCGACGCTGTCGATGTTCCCGGCGCCGGGCAGCCACGGCGGCATGGGCAACTACATCACCTGGGACGCAAGCGCCGGCAAGATCGTGCAGAGCCATGCCGAGAAGTTCTCGGTCTGGAGCGGCGCGCTCAACACCGCGGGCGGGCTGTCGTGCTACGGCACGCTCGAGGGTTACCTGAAGTGCGTCGACAAGAAGGACATCAACAAGGAGCTGTTCAAGTTCAAGACGCCTTCGGGCATCATCGGCAACGTGTTCTCGTACACGCACAAGGGCAAGCAGTACATTGGCGTGTTCTCGGGCATCGGCGGCTGGGCTGGCATCGGCATGGCGGCGGGCCTCGAGAAGGATCAGGATGGCCTGGGTGCCGTGGGGGGCTATCGCGAGTTGGCAAAGTACACCGAACTGGGTGGCTCGCTGACCGTGTTCGCACTCCCGAACTGAAGCAACACCACAACAACAGCGCAGCCGTGACGGATCACGGCGCATGACCAATCGGGGGGATGGCTTTCGTTGGGAGGCCGTCCCCGTTTTTTTAGTCTCGATCTACCGATGCCACATGAAGCATTCCAAGACACTCTGCTCCGCGCTGTTGTTTGCCTCGGCCGTCACGGCGTTCGGCCAGGCCGCGTCTGCACCTTCCTCCAGCGCCGGCGAGAAGCCTTACACCGTCGTCGACGGCAACAAGGTCGACCCGAACACGCTGCAGGGCTTCAAGACCTGGCGTGCCGCCGCCTGCGACCGCTGCCACGGCGCGAATCAGGAAGGCCTGGTCGGCCCGTCGCTGATCAACAGCCTGAAGACGCTCTCGAAGGACGAGTTCGTCCAGACCGTGTCGAAAGGTCGTCCCAACACGCAGATGGTCGCGTTCTCGGGCAACGCGGAGGTGATGAAGAACATGGATCAGCTCTACGCGTACCTGAAGGGGCGTTCCGATGGCGCGATCACGAAGTCGCGCGTCGAGGCCATGCAATGAGCCCAGCCGGGTTGCCGGGCGTCTGCGCCCGCAGGAGCGGCGTTGCGACGACGGCCTGGCTGCTGCTGGCTTGTGCGATCGCGCCGGTCGCGACCGGCGCCGCGGCCCAGGACGCGTCTGCCAAGCGCACCGAACTGCGCGTTTGCCAGGATCCGAACAACCTGCCGTTCTCCAACACCAAGAGCGAAGGCATCGAGAACCGCATCGCCGAGGTCTTCGGCAAGGCACTGAATCTGCCGGTGACCTATTACTCGTTCCCGCAGCGGCTCGCGTTCATTCGCAACACGCTGCGCTACAAGCTGCCGGGCCAGGACTACCCGTGCGACATCGTGATCGGCGTGCCGGTCGGGTTCGATGAAGGCGTCTCGGTCACGAAACCCTACTACCGCTCGACCTATGCCCTGGTCTTCCCGAAGGGCAAGGGCCTGGACAATGTCAGCACGGTCAGCGAGTTTCTCGCGCTCGATCCTGCCAAGCTGCGCTCGTTGCGCATCGGCCTCTACGACCGGTCGCCGGCCTCCGCGTGGTTGTCCCGGCACCAGTTGCTGGAAAGCGGCGTGCCCTACCCGATCATGAACCCCGACCCGCAGCAGTACCCGGGCGAAATCATCGAGAAGGACCTGGCCGGCGGCAAGCTCGACGCGGCCATCGTCTGGGGCCCGATCGCCGGCTATTTCGCGCAGCGCGTGAAGACGCCGCAGCTGGTTGTGCTGCCGCTGAAGTCCGAACCCGGCGTCAGGCTCGACTACCAGATGGCGATGGGCGTGCGCTATGGCGAACGTGAATGGAAGCAGCAGGTCGAGAGCCTGATCGATTCGCGCCAGGCGGACATCCAGGCGATCCTGAAGGAGTACGGCGTGCCGCTGGTCGATGCGTCGTACGGGGCGCCCAAGAACTGATCCTGCCGAATGCACTCCCGGTTCATCGCAGACGAAGCCGAGACGCGGTGAAGCCCTTGCTGCCCACCGCGATGCTGGCCTGGGCCCTGGCCGGCCCTGCGTTTGCCGCGCTCGATCCCGCCACGCTGATCAAGCTGTCGACCAGCGTGCTGAAGGTCGAAGTGATCCGGGCGC
This sequence comes from Rhizobacter sp., assembly GCA_025355545.1. Classification (GTDB taxonomy): domain Bacteria; phylum Pseudomonadota; class Gammaproteobacteria; order Burkholderiales; family Burkholderiaceae_C; genus LMDS01. The sequence continues at coordinate 33,114 of JANXZN010000371.1, read as the reverse complement.
AAGGCGGCTACTCGCTCGGCTCGGGCGTCGTGGTCGGTGCCGACAGCGTCGTGACGAATTGCCACGTCACCCGGGATGCGCGCCAGATCGCGGTGTTGCAGGGCGGCCTGCGCCTGCCGGCGCAGTCGCAGCGCGTCGATGCCTACCACGACCTGTGCCTGCTGCATGTGCGTGGCGTGGACGGCGCCCGGGCCGTGGCCTTCGGCCAAGCCGGGCAGCTCGCCATCGGGCAGCCCGTGACGGCCGTCGGGCACACCGCCGGCGCGCTGCAAAGCAGCCTCGGCGAGGTGCTGGCGCTGCACCGCCTGGACGGCGGCCGCGTCATCCAGAGTTCAAACTACTTCAATTCGGGGGCGAGCGGCGGCGCCCTGTTCGACGCCGAGTCGAGACTCGTCGGCATCCTGAGCTTCCGCTTGCGCGGCGCCACGGCCCACTATTTCGCGATGCCGGCCGAATGGCTGGCGCGCCAGCTGCGCGGCGCCGAGAGCGAACAACCCGTCGGGCCGCGTGCACCCGGCGAACTGGCCTTCTGGGAGCAGCCGCTGGAGATGCAGCCGTTCTTTCTGCGCGCCGCGGTGCTCGAGAACGACGGCAATTGGCGGGCGTTGCAGCCGCTTGCCGCCGAGTGGGTGCGCCGCGACGCGACCGACCCCGAGTCCTGGTACCTGCTCGGCCTCGCCCTGGACCGCCAGGATCTTCCGCGCGAAGCCCGCCATGCACTCGAATGCTCGCTCGCGATCGCACCCGACTTCGAAATTGCCCGCGCCGAACTCGAGCGCCTCGATCGGCGTCTCGACCTGACACCCGAGACCACGGCAACTTCCCTGCCCTGCCGCCTCTAACGCGAACCCACCGCTTGCCGTCACCATGGCCATCTGCAACCCACTGCATCGCCTCGCGCTCGCGCTCGCGCTCGCCGCGGCGGCCATCCTTCTGCCGGGCGCCGCGGCGCGTGCCGGAGAGCCGGCAAAAGACTTCTCGGCCGCCGAACGCGCACTGTTCATGACCGATCAATTCGTGAAGTTGCGCCCGCCGGTGACTTTGCGTTACCGCTTTCATCGCAGCGGCAGCCTCGAGCCGGCGTTCGACGACAAGGTCTCGATCGCGCTGAAGGCGCAACAAGGCACCGGCCGGTGCTGCGACGCGACCGGCGAGTTCCTGAGCGGCGAGCGCAAGATCGAGCTGCCGGCGGTCGAGGGCGCGGCCGGGAACCCGGTCACGCTGTTCTTTCTCGAGCGCGACGTGCGCGAGATGCAGCGCCTGACGACAGGCAAGTCGGCCTACTTCCGCAAGCGCATCCGGATGGCCATCTACCAGGGCGCACAGCAGCGCGCCGTGACGCTGCGCTACCGGGGCAAGGCGATCGCCGGACAGGAGTTCACGGTCACGCCCTACTCCGACGACCCGAATCGCCCGCGCTTCGAGCAGTTCGCGAACAAGCGCTATGTGTTCACCTTGTCGGACGCGGTACCGGGCGGCGTGTACGGCATCCGTGCGCTCGTCGTCGACCCTGCCAAGAGCGCCGATGCGCCACCGCTGCTCGCCGACGAACTGCTGATCGACGGTGCGGCCGCCGCCGCCCCGGTCAAGGCCGGCTCCTGACGCCGCATCCGGCATCCAGTGCCATGACGCTTCCCAACCTCACCGCCCACCGACCTGCCATGAACCATTCGACCGTTCGCTCCTCCCCATTGAGTGCCACGGTGCTCGCCGCGCTGCTGATCGGCAGCGGCGCCGCGCGCGCGAACGACTTCCCGACCACGACCCGGGTGCTGTACGTGGAGGACTGCATCCGCGCGAACCCCGGCCCGTACTTCGAGATGGTCAACAAGTGTTCGTGCGCGGTCGATGCGTTGGCCGCCGAGGTCAAATACGACGAATACACGACCATGCAGACGATCAGCAACGGGATGTCGATCGGCGGCGAGCGCGGCGGCGCGATTCGCGACGTGGCGACGTTGCAGCCCGAGTTGAAGAAGTACCGCGACTTGCAGGCCAAGGTGAAGAAGGGCTGCTTCATCAACGACGCGAAGTAGCGGCCATTCCATCGGCGCCCGACGACCATGCTGACCACGCTGCACCGACGCGCCGGCGCCCTGCTGCTCGCGGCCTTGCTGCACGCTGCCGCGGCGGCACAGGCCGGCGCCGATCTGCCGCCGCTGGCCGTCACCGAGGTCGCTCCGGGCGTCTATGTGCACGCCGGCGTGGTCGAGGACTGGTTGCCGGGCAACGGCGGCGACATCGCGAATCTCGGCTTCGTCGTCGGCAGCCGTTGCGTGGCGGTGATCGACACCGGCGGCACGCCGCAACTCGGCCTGCGCTGGCGCGCGGCGATCGAACGCACGACACGCCTGCCGATCTGCTTCGTGTTCGACACGCATGCCCATCCGGATCACGTGCTCGGCAATGCGGCGTTTGCCACAGCGCAGACCCGCTTCGTCGCCAGCGCGAAGTTCAACGCCGCAATGGCCGCGCGCGCGCCCTACTTCCTGCGCGCGCTGGAGCGCGACTTCGGCGTCAGCGCGACCCGCGACTCGGTGGTCTACCCGACGATCGCGGTCGACGGAACCCAGGAGTTCGACCTGGGCGACCGGGTGCTGGTCGCGCAAACCTGGCCGACCGCGCACACCGACAACGACCTGACCGTCTACGACCGCCAAACACGCACCCTGTTCGCCTCCGACCTGCTGTTCGTGCAGCACATTCCGGTCGTCGACGGCAGCCTTCGCGGCTGGCTCAACACGATGCGGCAGCTCGCCCGGATCGACGCGGCCCTGGTCGTGCCCGGCCATGGCCCGACCAGCCGCGGCGGGCCCGATGCATGGAAGCCGCAGCAGGAGTATCTTGAGGTTCTGCTGCGCGAAACCCGCGCCGCCCTCAAGTCGCACAAGACGTTGTCCCAGGCGGTCGACAGCGTCGGCGCCACCGCGGCGTCACGCTGGCAGCTTGCCGAACGCTTCCACCGCCGCAACGTCACTGCAGCGTTTGCAGAGTTGGAGTGGGAAGACTGAGGTGCCACGATGAAACACAGGATGGACAGGCGCGAGGTCACGGCCGCCGGTGCCGCGTTGATCGCGGCGCTCGCACTCGGCGGGGCACGCGGCGCGCGTGCCGCCATCCAGTCCGGCAACAACCCCGAGGCGAGCGAGATCTGGCAGAAGGTGCGCGCCAGCCTGTTCGAGACCCGGCCGATCACGAACGTCGGCGACGACACGCTGCTGCTCGATGCGCCGGTGCGCGCGGAAGACGCCGCCGTCGTGCCGATCGCGATGCGCGCGCGGCTGCCGCACACCGCGGCCAGCTATGTCGCCAAGCTCTATCTGATCATCGACAACAACCCGTCGCCGATCTCGGCGATCTTCTCGTTCACGCCGCAAAGCGGCCGGGCCGATATCGAGACCCGCGTACGCGTCGACGAGTACACCTTCGTGCGGGCGATCGCCGAGACCAGCGACGGCCGGCTGCTGATGCGCACGCGCTTCGTCAAGGCGTCCGGCGGCTGCTCGGCGCCCCCCGGAAAAGACCCGCAGGCCGCGCTGGCCGCGCTCGGCAAGATCAGAATGCGCGTCGACGGCGAGGTCGTGCTCAACAAGCCGACGCTGGTCCAGCTGATGATCAGCCACCCGAACGACTCGGGCATGGTGATGGACCAGTTGACGCGCCAGTTCACGCCGCGCTGGTTCGTGCGCACGGTCAATGTCGCCTACGGCGGCCATTCGGTGCTGTCGGCGGATCTCGACTTCTCGATCAGCGAGAACCCGAACCTGCGCTTCTACTTCGTGCCACGCGGCCCGGGCCGGCTCACCGCCGAGGTGGTGGACAGCAACCAGACCGCATGGAAGAGCAGCCTTGACGTCGCGCCGGCCGCTTGAGCGGGTGCAGTAGCCCGCCTGCCATGCGCAGACCGCAGCGCGCCGCAATCGCCTGGCTGGGTGCCGGCGTTCTAGTGTGTGCCGCGATCGCGACACGGGCCAGCGACGCCCCGGCTGTCGGCGCCGCGGCGCGCCCGTCGGCGCCGGCCCCGATCGAACTCGCCGCCGGCGTCTACATGCTGCCCGGCAGCGGCGGCGAGCCCGACACGGCGAACCTCGGACGCATCGGCAACGCCGGCTTCATCGTCGGGCGCACCGGCGTGCTCGCGATCGATACCGGCACCTCGTACCTGCACGGCCGCGCGTTGCTGGCCGCGATCCGCAGCGTGACCGACCAGCCGGTGCGGCTGGTTCTCATCACGCACACGCGCCAGGAATTCCTGTTCGGCGCCGCGGCGTTTCGCGAGCAAGGCATTCCGATCGCGATGCAGCTGGCCGCCGCAAAGCTGATGGCCGCGCGCTGCGGCGGCTGCCTGCAGACGCTGCGCGCCTCCCTCGGTGAAGACGCGATGCGCGGCACGACCATGTTCACACCCGACATCGGCTTCGTCGACCCGCTCGGCATCGACGCCGCGGCGCTGATCGGCCGGCCGATCCAGGTGCTCTATTTCGGCCATTCCAGCGGCCCGGGCGACATCGCGGTGTACGACCCGCGCACCCGCACGCTGTTCGCGGGCGGCTTGCTCGATGCGCAGCGCATCCCCGACGTCTTCGACAGCGACCTGCCGCGCTGGGGCGAGGCCTTGCGCACGCTGCAGGCCCTGCCCGTCGACGTGATCGTGCCGGGCCACGGGCCGTCCGGGTCGAAGCGCATGATCACGCAGGTCGAACGCTACCTGGATCAACTGACGACGCGTGTACGCGCGTTGCTGAAGGCCGGCGCGCCGCTGAGCGAGGTGCCGGACTCGACCGCGCTGCCTGACTTTGCATCCTGGGATCAGTACGATACGGTGCACCGGCGCAATGCGGCACTGGTCTACCTGCGCTACGAGCGCGAGCAACTCATCAAGTAGCCCTGTTGGGAGCACCGAGACCATGACCCTGAGCCCACGCCTCGAACCGCGGATTCACCGCCGCCGCCTGGTGCTCGGCCTCGGCGTGCTGGCGCTGGCGCCGGCAGCGCGTGCCGCGATCGGCGGCCTGCCCGGCAACACCGGCCACGCCGACGTCTCGCCCGAATGGGAGCTGCTGCGCAGCCGACTTTTCGGCGCCCGACCCATCGCAGCCGGTTCCGGCCGGGTGCAGCTGATCGCCCCGCTGCGCGCCGCGTACGGCGCGTCGGTGCCGGTGAAGATCGTCTCGCTGCTGGCCCAGACACCGGCGCTGTATGTCCGGCGCTTGCACCTGCTGGTCGACAAGAACCCGTCGCCTCTGGCCGCCACCCTCGAACTGACGCCCGAGGTCGGGCAGGCCGATTTCGAGACGCGGCTGCGTGTCGACGAATACAGCCATGTGCGGGTCGTCAGCGAGCTTTCGAACGGCGAACTGCACATGGACTCGCGCTATGTGAAGACCTCCGGCGGCTGCTCGGCGCCGCCCAACCGCGACTCGCCGGAGCTGATCGGCAAGACAATCTTCAAGCTGCCCGAGGCGCCGAAGATGGGCGTGCCGACCACCGCCGACCTGACCGTGATCCATCCGAACGACACCGGCTTCGAGCTGAACAGCGTGACAGTGATGTACATCCCGTCGTACTTCGTGCGCACGATCGCGGTGAGCTACGCGGGCCGCACGATCTTCGACGCCGACCTCGACTTCTCGCTCAGCGAGAACCCGACCTGGCGCTTCAACTTCGTGCCGCACGCGCCGGGCGAGTTGCGCGCCGAGGTCGCGGACTCGAAGGAACGCCGCTTCACCGGCTCGTTGCAGATCGGATGACGATGCCGCTGCGCCTGCACCGCGGATCCGCCGGCAGCTTTCTCGCCGGCGTGTTGCTGGCGTTGCTGGTCGCGGCGGCGAACGCGGTCGGCATTCCACCCGCGTACACGCCGCTGGTGGTCGAACCAACGATCGCCTCCGGCCGCTCCGAATTCGACCTCGGGCCGGCGCTCGCGCGCGCGAAGCGCGAGAACAAGCGCCTGTACGTCTACCTCGGCGCGAGCGACTGCCCCTACTGCCGGCGCTACGAGAACTTCCTCGGCAAGAGCGCGGACGAACTGGTGCCGCACTTCAGGCCCTGGATCGTCGTCGACTTGCGCAGCACGCTGTCGACGACGGCGAACCTGCTCTTCATCCGCGTCGGCGACAGGTTGCTGAACTACACGGACTTCCAGCATTCGATCGGCGACCAGCGCATACGCATGCTCGTCTACCCCAGCGTCTGGCTGTTCGACCCGCAGCTCAAACCGCTGATGCAGATGCCCGCGGGCACCGGTACCTTCGAGACCGTGGACGAGCAGCTCGAGATCCTGAATCTCGTGCAATAGGCGCAGCCCCTCGAACTACGACGGCAGCGTGCTCAACCGGCGCGAATTCTTCGGATCGCGAAACACCAGCGGATGCTCGGTCGCCACTGCCACGCCGGCCTCCGCGCGTTGCACGGCCTCGACCACCAGGGCGTGGTGCGGGCTCTTCACGCACACCGGATCGGCCACCGTCGGATCGTGGGCGATCAGGTAGGCCTGGCAACGGCAACCGCCCAGATCTTCTTCGCGGTGCTCGCAGCTCGAGCAAGGCTCCTTCATCCAGCCGGTGCCGCGGTAGCGGTTGAAGCCCTCGGAGTCGAACCAGATCTCGCGCAACGACTGCTCGCGCACGTTCGGGAAGCTCAGGCCGGGCAGCATCTTCGCGGTGTGGCAGGGCAGCGCGGTGCCGTCCGGCGTGACGGTCACGAACATGCTGCCCCAGCCGTTGACGCACTTCTTCGGCTTGCCCTCGTGGTAGTCGGGGGCGACGAAGAAGATGCGCATGCGATCACCCAGCTTCGCCCGCCACGCGTCGGCCACCGCCTCGGCCTGCTTCAGCTGCGCGTGCGTCGGCAGCAGCGCGTCGCGGTTCTGGAAGGCCCAGGAGTAGTACTGCGTGTTCGCGAGTTCGAGGTACTCGGCACCGAATTCCGCCGCCATGCCGATGATGCGGTCGATGTGGTCGATGTTGAGGCGGTGCAGCACCACGTTCATCACCATCGGCCAGCCCTGGTCCTTGATGATCTGCGCGACCCGGTTCTTCAGCTCGAAGGTCTTGGTGTGCGACAGAAAGTCGTTCATCTCGCGCGTCGAATCCTGGAACGAGAGCTGGACGTGGTCGAGCCCGGCCGCCTTCAGCCCACGGGCGCGCTCGACGGTCAGGCCGACGCCGGAGGTCAGCAGGTTGGTGTAGTAGCCGAGGCGCCGCGCCTCGGCGACGATCACCTCGAGGTCGTCGCGCAGCAAAGGCTCGCCGCCGGAGAGGCCGCACTGCACGGCGCCGAGCTCGCGGCCCTCGCGCAGCACGCGCAGCCAGTCGTCGGTCGAGAGTTCGTCGGGCTGGTTCGCAAAATCGATCGGGTTGTAGCAGAACACGCAGTGCAGCGGGCAGCGGTAAGTCAGCTCGGCGAGCAGCCACAGCGGCGGCCCGGGTCGCGCAGTCGTGAAGTCGTTCATGCCGGTCATTCCCAGGTCAGCCAGTGTTGTCGGCCGGCGATCTCGACGAACGACAGCACCTCGGGAGCCAGGCCCGAGGCGTTGAACGCGGTCTCGAGCTCGCCGACGATCGCCTCGATGCTGCGCGCGCCGTCGCAGCGCACCATGATCTCGCCGGCGCTGCCGTTGAGCTTGACCATCCCCTCGGGGTAGAGCAGCACATGGCAGTCCTGCGCCGGCTCCCACTGCAGACGGAAACCGGTGCCGATGCGCGGGCGGGTCGAAGCGGCGGGAGCGGTCACGATGACACGCCGTACTTCAACGCAATGGCGTCGTTCATCGTCCACAGGATGTCGAGCTTGAACTGCAGCACCTCGAGTGCGCGTTCCTGCTGGGCGCGGGTCGTGAAATGTGCGAGCGTGATCGCGAGACCTTGCTCGACATCGCGCCGCGCCTGGCTGACACGGCTGCGGAAGTAATGCAGACCCTCGGCTTCGATCCACGGGTAGTGTTCGGGCCAGCTCGCGAGCCGCTGCTTGTGGATCTCGGGCGCGAACAGCTCGGTCAGCGACGAGCACACCGCCTCCTGCCACGGCGCGCGGCGTGCGAAGTTCACATAAGCGTCGACCGCGAAGTGCACGCCGGGCGTCACGTGGCGCAGGTCGGTGACCTCGTCGCGGCTCAGCCCGACCGCTTCGGCCAGGCGCAGCCAGGCCTCGATGCCGCCGGCATCGCGAATGCCGTTGAGCTCGAAGCCGTCGTGATCGAGGATGCGCTGCACCCAGCCGCGCCGCACCGTGGGATCGGGGCAGTTCGACAGCACGGCCGCGTCCTTGATCGGGATCGCGATCTGGTAGTAGTAGCGGTTCGCGACCCAGCCGCGCACCTGCTCGCGGGTGGCACGCCCGCTGTTGAGCATCAGGTTGTACGGGTGGTGGATGTGGTACGCGCGGCCGCGCTCGCGCAACCGGGCCTCGAACTCGCCGACGCTCCAGGCGGGCGCGTCGGCGGGGGCGGGCTCTTGCCGCGGGTGCAGGCGCGTTTGCAGAATCTCGGGCTTCATCGCGGCCTCAAAGTTGGATCAGCATGCCGTCTTCACAGACCTCGATGCGCGCGCGCGTCAGCACCGCGCGTTCGTCGGAGTCTTCGTCGAGGATCGGGTTGGTGTTGTTGATGTGGATCAGGCAGCGCCGCGTGCGCTCGGGCAACTTCGCGAGCCACTCGATCATGCCGCCCGGGCCGGACTGCGGCAGGTGGCCGATCGCGCGTGCAGTCTTGCTGCCCAGGCCCAGGCGCGGCATCTCGTCGTCGGTCCAGAAGGTGCCGTCGACCAGCACCGCGTCGGCGCCGGCCATCGCATCGAGGACCGGCGGCGTGATCGCGCCCAGCCCGGGTGCGTAGAAGACGCTCGCGCCGCGCGTCGTGTCGCTGATCAGCATGCCGATGTTGTCACCGTCCACCGGATGCTCGCGGTGCGGCGAATACGGCGCCGGCTTGCTCGACAGCGGCAGCGCCTTGAAGCTCAAGCCCGCCACGCCGGGAACCTGGAACGGCGTGCCGTCGAGCGCGATCCGGTGCCGCTCGACCCCGCAGTAGTGGCCGAGCACACGCAGGATCGGGTTGCCCTGGCTCAGGTCTTCAGCTACCGGATCGGTGCACCACAGCGGCAGGGCAGTGCTGCGCTCGCGCAGCATGAACAGACCGGTCGCGTGATCGACCTGGCCGTCCATCAGCACGACGCCGGCGATGGCCGTATCGCGCAGCGCGCGTGCGGGTTGCAATTCGGGCCGGTCGCGAATCTGTTCGAGGACATCGGGCGAGGCGTTGAAGAGCACACCGTCCTGCGCGTGGTCGGGTCGCACGAAGATCGAGGATTGGGTACGCGGCTTGCACCGCACGCTGCCCGAGCGCACACCGGCGCAATTGCGGCAATTGCAGTTCCATTGCGGAAAGCCGCCACCCGCGGCTGAGCCGAGCACGCTGATGCGCACGGTGCAGGAGGCGCGGAAAGAGGAGTCGGTTGGAGCAAGGCGCCGACGCCACGCGCGAGCGCGGCACCGGCGCCGTTGGTGTCAGCGTGCGCTGACGTACATCGTGATCTCGAAGCCGAAGCGGAAATCACTGGCGGTCGGAATGGTCCATTGCATAAACAGTCTCCTGAAGTGAACGACACGCAGGCCGGTCGACCTGCGCAGGGACACGCGTCGCATCCCGCACCGCATGGTCCCCCCGGGCGCTGCCGCACACCAGTGGCGCTGCCATGATTCGGGCCTCATGATTTTCATGAATCGCACTGCGGGTCAGCCCCCTTTCGACGGGTGGGGCGCAGTCGGGTCGCTACCATGGGCGCGTGCTCACCCTTCCACTCCGAGACGACCCGCCCTCGCCCACGGCATGACGCTGCGCCTGAAGGTCAACCTGATCGTCGGTGCGCTGACGATCCTGTTCGTTGCGGCCGTGCTGGCGCTGCAGCTGCGCAGCATGCGCGAGTCGGTGAACGAAGAAGTGGTGGCGGCCAATCGGGTCGCCACGCAACTGCTGCAACGCAACGCCTGGCTCTACGCCGCGCAGGGCACACCGGCCATCTTGGCTTATCTGCAGGGCATCGGCCGGGTGCGCTCCAACGAGATCGTGCTGTTCGACGCGCAGGGCCAGGAGCTGTACCGGTCGCCGCCCTCGACCTACAAGGCCGGGCGCGATGCGCCCGACTGGTTCGAGCGGCTGATCGCGCCGCGGCCGTCGATGCAGTCGATCGCGTTTCCCGGCGGCAAGCTGGTGATGCAGTCCAACGCCTCGCGCGCCGCGGTCGACGCCTGGGACTACGTGCTCGTGCTCACCTTCGGCGCGGTGGTGCTGCTGGTCGTCGTCAACGCGCTCGTGTTCTGGCTGGTCGGGCGCACGCTGCGGCCGTTCGGCCAGATCGTCGGCGCGCTGGAGGCGCTGGAGGCGGGCCGCTTCGACGCCGCGCTGCCGCCGCTGGCCGGCACCGAGGCCGCGTTGATCGGCGCCGCGTTCAACCGGATGGTCGGCAGGCTGCGCCAGAACATCGAGACCGAACGCCGCGCCGCACTGGCCGAGAGCCGACTGTCCGACAACCGCGAGCTGACGCGCTGGATCGAGCGCCAGCTCGAACAGGAGCGGCGCCTGATCGCGCACGAACTGCACGACGAACTCGGCCAGTCGGTCACCGCGATGCACAGCATGGCGGTCTCGATCGCGCAGCGCGTGCGCGGGCTCGACACCCAGGCCGAACAGGCGGCGCGAACGATCGCCGACGAGTCCTCGCGGCTGTACGAGGCGATGCAGGGCATCATCCCGCGGCTCGCGCCGCTGGTGCTCGACAACTTCGGCCTCGCCGACGCACTCGCCGATTTGGTCGAGCGCACGCGGCGCAGCCAGCCCAGCGTGACCATCGACCTGCAGGTCGAGCTCATCGATGCCCGGCTGGGCGGCGATGCCGCACTCGCGCTGTACCGCGGCGCGCAGGAGGGCATGACCAACGCGCTGCGCCACGGCCGCGCCACGCACATCCGCGTCGAACTGCGGCGCGATGCCGACGCGGCGTTGCTCAGCGTCATCGACGATGGCCAGGGCCTGCCTGCCGACCCGCCGGCCAGCGGTCACCACGGCCTGCGCTGGCTGGCCGAGCGCACCGAGGGCCTCGGCGGCACGTTCCACGTCGCCGACCGCGCGCCGCGGGGTGTGGAACTGCAAGTCCGGCTGCCGCTGGAAGCGGCAGCGCCTGCCACGCTTGCCGTGGCGCGGGCCGCATGATCCGCGTCATGCTCGTCGACGACCATGCGCTGGTGCGCATGGGCTTTCGCATGCTGCTGGCCGACGCCCAGGTCGAGGTCGTGGCCGAGGCCGACACCGGCGAACAGGCCTGCGCCGACTACGCACGCGTGCGGCCCGATGTGGTCGTGATGGACTTGTCGATGCCCGGCATGGGCGGGCTGGAAGCCGTGCGGCGGCTGCTCGCGCAGGACCCGAAGGCCCGCATCCTCGCGCTGTCGGCGCACGAAGACACGGCCCATCCGCGGCGCGTGCTGCGCGCCGGTGCGCTCGGCTACCTGGCCAAGCGCAGCGCGCCCGAGGCCTTGATAGCCGCAGTCACCGCGGTCGCGGCCAACCGCCCCTACGTGGATGCGCACACCGCCCAGGCGCTCGCCGTCGCCGAGGTACGCGGCGAGACGAGCCCGGCCGCCACCCTGAGCGAGCGCGAGTTCTCGGTGTTCGTGCAGTTGGCGCGCGGGCTTAGCGTCGCGCAGATCGCCGACAACCTGAAGCTGTCGCCCAGCACCGTCGGCACCCACTTGTTCCGCGTCAAGCAGAAGCTCGGCGCCAGCAACCAGTCGGAGCTGACGCTGGTGGCGCTGCACTGGGGCCTGATCGAAACCTGATTCCGAGAATACGGGTTAACCCGTATTTCTGGCACGATTGTTGCACTGCACCACTCAACGGTCGACCCCTGCCGCGCTGTGGGAGCATTCGACATGCGCTGGTGGATCGTCACACTCGCTCTGCTGTTCACCGGCCCGGCGGCCCACGCCGACGAGGGCATTCTCGGCGTGCTGGCGCGTTCGCAACTGGCGCGGCTGGACCACGCGAGTGCCGCCGACCCGAGCAGCGTGCGCGCCCGAACCGTGCGCGTCAGCTTCGAGACCCTGGCGCGCGCACTCGGACTCAGGCACCCGGTGGAACTGCGCGTGATCGAGGGCGAGACCGTCGCCGAGACGCTGCAAGGTCGCGTCGTGCTGGCGAACGAATCGCTGGCCGACCTCGGCGAAGGCGAGCGACTGTTCATCCTCGCGCACGAACTCGGCCACATCGAGCTGGGCCACTGGGAGCAGACCCAGCACCTTTACCAGAAGTGGGTTCCGGGCGCCGTCACCCCGGATCAGACCGAGCCGGTGGCGGCGCTGCTGGGGCGCGATGGCTCCGGGCTCGCACATCGGCAGGAGATCGAGGCCGACGCCTACGCGTTGCACACGCTGCACGCGCTCGGCGGGACGTCGCGGGACGCGGTCACGGCCTTCATGCACCTGGGCACGAGCCTCGACACGGCCACCCATCCGGGCACGCGCAAGCGGCTCGCAGCGCTGCGCGCCGCCGACGCGCAATGGTCGGCCGACCCTCAGGCGACGACGCGAAACGAACGCAGCGACTCGGTCAGTCGCCCCGACTGACCGGCCTCAGGCCGGATCGACGATCAGCCAGCCCGACTGCAGCGCGTGTCGACGCAAGCCCGCGTCCGGACGCACGGCGACAGGGTCCGACACCGCGCTCAGCAAGGGCAGGTCGCTGGTCGAATCCGAATAGAACCAGCTGCGCTCGAACGCATCGAGCGCCGCGGCGCCAGCCGGCGCCTGCTGCGCCAGCCACTGTCGCACGCGCGTGACCTTGTGCTCGCGATAGCACGGCAGGCCGTCGATCTCGCCGGTCAGCGCGCCGCCCGGCGTGCCGTCCACCGTCGCGGCCTCGGTGGCGACCACGTGCAGCACGCCGAACAGGCGCGCGCAGGGTTCGGCGATGAAACGCGTGGTCGCGGTGACGACCGCGCACAGGTCGCCGGCCGCGAGGTGGCGCTGCACCAGCGCGTGCATGTCGGCGGGCACGCGCGCGCGCAACGCCGCCCCGAACTCGCCCGTCCATTGCGCCAGCTGCGCGCGCGGGACGCGCGCCAGCGGGGCGACGCTGGCGAAGTGCATCGCATGGATGTCGAGCGTGCCGGCCACGTACTGCCGGCAGTGCTCGAGGTAGGTTGCCTCGGCGGCGGCGGGCAGGGCGCCGCGCTCGATCAGGAAATGCGTCCAGGCCATGCCGCTGTCGAACGGGATCAGCGTGTGGTCGAGATCGAACAGCGCGAGTCTCATGCCGCAAAGTGCCGCGGCAAGGTCGCGAGTTCGGCCGGCAGTGCCCCGCGCAGCGCATTGCAGACGACGACGGCCTCGGCGCGCCCGAGATCGGCGCGGGTCAGGCTGCGCTCGCGCGCGTTCCAGGCCGGATCGACCAGCAGCGCGCCGCGCATCACGCCGGGCAAGGCGCCGTCGGACAAAGGCGGCGTCCACCAGCGGCCGTCGAGCCGAACGAAGACGTTGCTGCGGCCGCCTTCGACCAGCCGCTCCGCGCCGTTGAAGAACAAGGTGTCGAACGCGCCGGCGCGGTCGGCAGCGCGCACACCGGCGTCGTAGCGACGGCGCAGCGTGGTCTTGTGCGCCGTCAGCGGATTGGGCTCGGCCAACGCGTGTTCGTCGACCAGCAGCTTGACCGGCCAGCCCGGCAGCGCTGCCAGCGGCGCGTGCGCGAGGCCGATGCGCCCGTCGTGGGCCAGCGCGAGGCGCAGCCGCGTGACGACCGCGGCGCCACGCGCGAACGCGTCCAGCGTCGCGAGCAACGCCGCGCGATCGAACTCGAACCCGAGCACCCGCGCACTGTGCTCCAGGCGCGCCAGGTGACGCGCCAGATGCCTCACGCCCTGCCCCGGCGTCCACAGCATGGTCTCGAACAGCTCGAAGCCCGGGTCCAGGCCGGTCAGGAAGCGCGCCTTCAGGCGGCATTCATCGAACTCGTCGTCGGCGCGGCTGTCGCTCACGATGCCGGCGCCGACGCCGAGGCGCAGCGCGCGCAAGCCCGCGACCGCGGCGCCCAGCGTCAACGTCCGGATCGCCACCGACAGGCAGAAGGCGCCGACGCGGGCGTCGCCCTGCGGCGCGTCGACCCAGCCGATCGCGCCGCAGTACAGCCCACGCGGCGTGCTCTCGAGGCCGGCGATCAGCTCCATCGTGTGGTGCTTGGGCGCGCCGGTGATCGAGCCGCACGGGAACACCGCGCGCAGCAGCTCCGGCATGCCCACCTCGGGGCGGATCTGCGCCTGGACGGTCGAGGTCATCTGGAACACCGTGGCATAGGGCTCGATCGCGAACAGCGCGGGCACGTGCACCGAGCCGGTCTGCGCGAGCCGGCCCAGGTCGTTGCGCAGCAGGTCGACGATCATCAGGTTCTCGGCGCGGTTCTTCACATCGATCGCGAGCAGGCGTGCCGATTCGCTGTCGCTCTCGGGCGCGGCGACGCGCGCGGCGGTGCCTTTCATCGGCCGCGCGGTCAACAGGCCGGCTTCGTGACGCAGGAACAGTTCGGGCGAGAGTGACAACACGTGCGTGACCGCACCGCCACCCGGCAGCGCGATGAAGGCGCCGTAGTCGACCGGCTGGCGCGCGCGCAGGCGGCGGTACAGCGCGACCGGCGCACCGAAGGCCGCACCGTTCATGCGGTAGGTGTAGTTGACCTGGTAGGTTTCGCCGGCCCGAATCGCCTCGTGGATCGCCTCGATCGCGCGCGTGAACTCGGCGCGGTCGACGCTGGGCTGCAGATCCATCACGCCCGCCGCTTCGTCGGCGCCCGACGCATCGCGCTCGGCCAGCCAGGCATCGACCTCGTCACGCGACAAACGCCTCAGCGTGCGGAACATCAGCACCCGCAACGCCGAAGCGTCGCCCGGCCTGACGCCGGCCTTCAGCAGCTTCGTGCCCCACTCGTAGTCGGCGAGCAGGACCGCGTACAGGCCGCGACGCTGGTCGGCATCGACCTGCGCCCAGATCGCATCGAGCTGCGCCGGGTCGGCGCAGCGGTGCTCGCGCTCGAAGCTTTCGTATAAACGGCCGCTGGGCCGCGCGCGGGTCGCGGCGCGGTCGTCCAGCAGCGCAACGCAGTCCATGGTCAGGACCAGTCGTCCATGTCGTGCTTGATCCTGTGGCGGTTCGCGATCAGCTCGTCGATCGACGGCTCGTCGTTCAGCGCGCGGCGGATCGCGAGCTTGGTCGCCTCGTGGTTGGTGCGATACATGTCCGCCTTGTCGAGGTTCGAATCCTTGGCGCAGCGCGGGTCGATCCAGACCAGGCTGATGATGCACAGCTCGTTGGCGATGGCCTTCGGGATGATGCCCTCGATCACGCAATCGATGACGGCATCGGCGGTCGCGCTCTGCACCACGCCGCCGAACAGGTCGATGTTGGCGAAATCTTTCAAGGTGACCTTGGGCACGACGATCGTCGCCGGCCGCACCAGCTGGTTGCAGGCACGGATCGCGAACATCGCGGTATGGCCCTTGCTCTGCGCCATCATGTTGGCGAAGGCCTGGCCGACCGGGCCGCTGGTGCGGCCGATCAGGATCTCGGGCATCGCATCGGTGAACTGGCCGTCGCGGGCCAGCACCGTCGCCTCGCCGGCGTGGAAGAGGTAGTCGTTGCTCATCGTGGACCTTTCATGAAATTGCATCTTCGACGCTGCGCGGCACCCCGGGCGCGAGCCTACGCGGCGAGGATCAGCTCGCCCCGGCCGTCCACCGACAAGTCGCCGAGGTGACGCATGAAACGCCGCGCCGGCAGGCCGGCGAACGGCCCGCCGTGACGGGCGAGGTCGCGCGCGAGCAGCTGCCACGCGACCGCCGCGTCGGCGAGCGCCGGCACGAAGGTCGGCCCCACGCGAGGCCCGCCGCCTGCAAACACGACGCTGCCGCGCCGCATGCCGTAGCCGACGTGGGCGCCGGCCTGGCCGCCGATCGCGATCGTGCCGGCGACCAGCCGCGACGCCAGGAAGTCGCCGACATCGCCGAACACCAGCGCGCTGCCGCGCCGCATCCGATCCGCGAACCGGTCACCGGCACGGCCGCGCACGATCAGCGTGCCGCCGCGCATGCCGTCCATGCTGCCGGGCAGGCTGCTCGCGGCGTGGTCGCCGACATCGCCGTCGACGGTCAACGTGCCGCCCGCCATCTCGCAAGCCGCCAGCACCCCGGCGTGGCCCTGCACCTGCACGTCGCCGGCGCTCATGCAGGCGCCGACGTAGTCGCCCGCCGGCCCGGCGACGACGATGCGCCCGCCGGCGAGCTGCCAGCCGATGCGGTCGAAGCGCGACAGGTCGCCTTCGAACATCAGTTCGCCGCCGGCGTCGGGCGCGTCGTCGCAGGCGACCGTGAAGAACTCGGCGAGCGGCAGCGTCTGCATGCCATGCGTCAACGTCAGCCGCTCGATCTGCGCCGGCGTCAAGCCGGCCAGTGCCGCCGGCGTCACGCCGCGCAGATCGACGCGCAGCGTCGGCGCCTGCTTCAGAGCGAGCCGCACCCGGCTCATGCCTGGCCCCCGTCGGAACCGAGCAGCTGGTGCAGGTGGAAGTGGTACGGCCCGAGCTTGCCGCCGTAGTTGCCGGCCGAGAGGCGCCGCAGCCCGCCGGCCGCGCCGATCGCGATGCAGGCCTGCATCCCCACGCGCATCGCGGCGCCGACATCGGCTTCGGTCAGCCCGTCGATGACGATCTCCAGCACGCAGCGCACTTCGGGCGTGATCTCGCTGTGGGCCACCAGGCCGTACAGGCCGGGGCAGAAGGCGTCGTTGGTCGACGCGCTCAGCGCCGTGTACTTGCTGCCGACCTTCGAGCCCGCGCGCACCACGCCGCCGGGGAACGGCATCACGACGTTGGGCAGTCGCTTCATCGCCTGCACCGCGGCCTCCGCGGCAGTCAGTGCCGCGTCGGTGTCGGTGGCGAGCATCAGCAGGTTGCCGCCGCCTACCGCCTTCGTCACCGCGGTGGTTTCCTGCGCGACGAACTCGCCGTCCATCACCGGCACGCGCCAGTAGCGCAAGCCGGCGATCACCTTCGAGCTCTGCCAGCCGTCGCCGAAGAAGCGCAGGTTCCTGCCCAGCGCGATCGCCTCGCCTTCGGCGATGCCGGCGAACACCGCGGTGGTCGGGCAGGTCAGCACGCACTGGCCGACGCGGCGTTCGACCTGCTTGGCCAGCTCCTTGCCTGACATCGAGAAGATCAGCACTGCGAGGCCGGGACGTCCATCGGGCGTTTCGTCAGGGCCGAGCTCGCGCTCGATGCCGGCCTCGCAGCCGCAGGCGATCACCGAGGTCGCGAAGCCGGTCGCACTGGCCGCCGCGTGGCGCGCCCAGGTCAGGTTGTGCGCGGTGATCACGATGCGCGTGGCCTTCATCGGGAAGGCCTCGGCAAAGGTGTCGTCGACGACGACACCGTTGATGACCCGGGGATCGCTCACGATGCCGTCTCGAAACAGGCTGCGGGCAACAGACGCCCGCCATTGCAGCAGCCGCACAGCTCGTCGTGGCCGATCGCGAGCTGGTCGAAATTCACCCCGCCCTGCGCCGCGTGGTGCTTGCGCAGCATCGTCTCGATGCCGCGGTCGTAGTCGGGCGCGACAAAGTGCGTGCCGCCGACCGGCACCGCGGTGATGCGGCCGGCGCGCGCGACCAGCGCGCCGTCCTTGAACACGTACGCCGGCGTCGCGAACATCGCCTCGCGGTCCGCGTCTTCGCGGTAGACCGCGATGTCGGCCGCGGCACCCGCGCCCAGGTGGCCGCGGTCCTTCAAGCCGAGCAGCCGCGCTGGCGCTGCGCGCGTCATGATCGCGATTTCGTACAGCGACAGCTCGCGCGTGATCGCGTTCAGCGCCGCGTTCGTCGCCACGTCAGGATGCAGCCTGGCCAGTTGCTCGGCGCGGAAGCTGCGGTCCATCAGCAGCCGTATCAGGTGCGGGTAGCTGGTGAACGGGCCGCCGTTCGGATGATCGGTCGTCAACACCACGCGCCACGGATCGTCGACGAGCAGGAAGATCTCCAGCCCGATCGCCCACTGCAGCGCGTTGACGAAGTTCTGGTCGCGGTAGCGGAACGGCACGACGCCGCAGCCGGCTTCGCATTCGATGTCGGCGCCGATCCACTTGCGCGGGCTCGCCAGGCCCGATTGCGCATGCTGACGCATCGTGTCGCCGGAGGCGGTGACGGTCTGACCGAACATGATCTGGCCGACGTCGATGCTGACGTTCGGGTGCGCGTTGACGGCCTCGGCCAGTTGCAGCGCGGCCGACGAGAACTTCTTCGGCCCTTCGCTGCCGTAGGCATGGAACTGCACATGCGTCAGGTGCGCGGGCAGGCCTTCGAGCGCGGCGATGGTCTCGAGGGTGGACTGGATGTTGCCCGCGACGCCGAGGTTGCTGCCGTGGATGTGCAGCGGGTGCGGCACGCCGAGTTCGCGCAGCGCCTTCGCGAGCGTGTGCACGACCTGGCGCGGCGTGACCTGCCAGTGCACATGGTTCTCGTCGACGTCGAGCTTGCGCTGGTTGAACTTGAAGGCCGAGATGCCGCCCGGGTTGACGACCTTCACGCCCATCGCCTTGGCGGCGTTGATGGTCCAGCCGACGTAGTCGCGGATGCGCTGGAAATCGGCGCCGCGACTCAGCATCTCGAGGAACAACTCGTCGTTGCCCAGCATCACGTAGGCGCCGTGGTCGAGGATCGGCGTGTCGCCCATCTCCATGTGCGTGTGGCGGGCGTTGCAGGCCATCATCGCGGGTTCGAACGCGGCCGTGTAGCCCATCTCGACATAGCGATAGCCGGTGGCCAGCGTGCCCGGCGCGCAGCCGCCGCAGGACGCGAGTTCGAGCGGGTTGTCGGGCAGCGCGATCGGGTTCGGCCCGGCGCGCTGCATCTCGGGCATCAACAGCCGCGCGAGGTTGACCTTGCCGCCGCCGATGTGGGTGTGCATGTCGATGCCGCCGGCCATCGCGACGCAGCCGCCGATGTCGATCTCTTCGGTCGCGGCCTCGCCGGGCGCCAGCGCCACGATGCGCCCGTCGCGCAGGACCAGGTCACGCAACTCGCCGTCGACGCCATTCGCCGGATCGATGACGCGTCCGCCGCGCAATCGCAGCGTCGTCATGCGGCCGCTCCCGGCAGCGCCTGCGTCAGGCGCCGGAGCACGTCGGCCACCGTCGGCAGGCCGTCGTCACGCAGCGCCCGCAACGGCATCAGCACCGAGCCGTCGGTGCGGAACAGATGCCCGGCCGACCCGATGCCCGGTGTCGACACCGGGATGAAGATGGTCGCGCTCCCCTGCACTGCCGCGGCAAAGATGGGGTGGCCGAGCACGAGGCGCGGCAGGTCCACCGTCGGCGGTGCGGGCTCGGTGCCGAAGCTCGCAATCCAAAGCAGCGCGTCGACGGCCCGGTCGGCGAGCAGGCGATCCGCATCGAAGCGCAGCGGCTCGTGCTCCAGGCCGATTGGGGCGGCGCGCGTGCGCAGCGGCAGGCCCGAGAGCCAGGTGAACACGGCGTTCAGCGTCGACGCCCCGTCACCGCCGCCCAGCGGCAAGGAGGCCGCGCGGGTGCGCAGGTTGAGTGTCGACACGATCCGATTGATCGCCTCGACGATCAGCGCCCCCTGCGCCGGCAGCTGCGAGGTCTCGTAGGCAAGCACCGCGTAGCGGGCCGCGTGCAGCCGCGCGGCGAGTGCCTCGAGCGCCCCGGCTGCGTCGCCGACGGCGCGTCCGGCCACGCAGGCCGCGAGCATCGCCGTGGCGTCGAACAGGTCGCCCGCGAAGGGCACGACCTCGACGCCCGCGACGGCCGGATCCGCAGGCGTTGCCGCCGTGGGCTGTAGCAGCACGAACTGGGCCGCCCCGCCCTGACCGATGCCGCAGCGCCGCAGGAACTCCGGGTAGCGCGCGCTCGGCAGCGAGCCGACACAGACGATCAGGTCGGCACGCGTGCGAACCTCCGCCAGCGTGGTCGTGAAGGCACCGCGATCCTGCAGCGCGCGCAAACCGTGGAACAGCGCCGCCCCGCCGGCCGGGTCGCAGATCGCGCCGGTGCGACATGCCAGTGGATAGAGGGCGCGGGCGCCGGCCACGTCGGTGCCGAGTCCGCCGAACAACGGTTGCCGGCTCGCGGCAAGCAGGCGCGCCGCGGCGGCAATCGCCGCCTCCAGATCGCAGGCAACACCGTCGATCTGCGGCCGTGCCGCGGGCGCCGCGGCGGGGTCGAAGCGCGCCAGGCCCGACCGCGCGCGGTCGCAATCGCTGCCGGTCAGCGCCCAGGCACCCGCTTCCGCATCGACGGAAAAACGGTCGCACAGCAGCGGGCAGAACGGGCAGGTCCACGGTACCTCGGCGGGCCCAAAAGACGATTCGAGGGCGGTCATCCGCGGGTCACCACGCAAGCGATGTGCCATTCACCCGGCAGGCACCTGCGCCGGAACGACGATTCGCCGGCCCTCGTCAGGTGGCCACTTCTGGAACACTGTGTGGCGCTTTTGGCTGGTTCCGGGCACCGCAGACGCCTGCGTGGGGATGGCACGATTCGTGATGCGGCCAGGGCATGGCAGGGACATTGTCTTCGCCGCGACACCCCGCAGCTCAGCGCGATCGGCGCGGCAACTGGAGGTCGTGCAGCGCGCTGGCGACGAGCCACGCCGCGGCGCCGGCTGCGCGGCCGCGCTCGAGGTCGTCGTCGCTGCGCACGCCTCCGGCGCCGACCAGGGACGTGGCCGGTGCCTGGCGGTGCAACGCCGCCACCGTTTCGAGATCGGGCCCGGCGCCAGAGCCGACGCGCTCGAGCGTCATCACGATCACGCGCTGCGGCCAAAGCGATGCGGCGTCCCAGCAACCGGCCGGATCGAGACGCCGTCCGTCGCGCCGGTCCAGCGACAGCACCGCACCGGCGGCACCGAAACGTGTGCGGCAGTCTGCCAGCGCAGCGCGCGAACGCAGCGACTCGCTGGCGAACACCGGCACGATGCGTTCCGAATGCGGTGCGAGTCGGGCCCCCAGCGCCGAGGCCGCGTCGGCGTCCGCGAACCCGGCGTCCAGCCAAAGCTCGATGCCGGCGAGCGCGACCAGCAGCTCGCGCAGCACGTCGTGCTGCGGCCCGCCGCCCATCAGCGCGTCGAGGTCGGCGACATACAGCTGCCGCGCCGCGCAATGGTCGACCAGGATCCTGGCGACCGTCAACGGGTCGCTGCTGCCGCACAACGCCGACTCGATCGGCCGGTAAGCCTGCCGATCGCCCTGCACGCCGCGCACCACCTGCCCCTTCAACAGATCGATCACCGGAATCAGGGTCATGCTGCCGTTCATTTCCAAGCCTGTCGTCAAGTTCGCTGCCTGTTCGAGTTGCAAGGCGCGGGCCCCGCGATGATGCGCGTCTTCGTCTACGAGCACCTGAGCGGCTGCGGCGCGACCGATGCCTGCGATGAGCTGCTCGGGCCCGGCCGGGAGATGCGCGATGCAGTGGCGCGCGACCTGCTGCGGGCCGGCGCTTGTGCCGTCTCGGTCGCAGCCGGCCCGCGCGCGCCGGAGGTGCCCCCCGGCGCGCTTGCACTGCGCCCGCCGGCCGGCGCCGGTGCGGCCGAATTCGTCGCGCACCAGGCGCGCCTGCACGACCGCGTCTGGGTTATCGCCCCCGAAACCGGCGGGCTGCTGGCGCAGCTGCAGCGCATTGTCGGTGCCGAGCGCTGGCTCGGCTGCGACGCCGCGACGATCGCACTGACCTCGAGCAAGCGGGCCACGCTCACGCGGGTCGCCGAGTCCGGCGTGGCGACGCCGCTGGCGTTCGCCGCGTCGCCGGCGACGCGGCGCTGGGTCGTCAAGCCGGACGACGGCGCCGGTGCCGTGGCGACCCGTGTGCACAACACGCACGCGGCGGCCCGCGACGATGTCGAGACCCGCCGGCAGCGCGGCGAGGCGGCCGTGCTCGAGGCCTGGGTCGCGGGCGAGCCGCTCAGCCTGTCGCTGCTGTGCAGCGCGGGCCGCATCGAACTGCTCTGCGTGAACCGACAGCAACTCACGATCGATGCCTTCGGCGTGCTGTCGTTCACCGGCGTGCAAATCGACGCGCTGCGGCGCGACGATGCGCGCATCGACAGCTTGCGCGCCTGGGCCCGGTCGCTGGCCCGCGCCGTTCCGGGGCTTCGCGGCTACGTCGGCATCGACCTGGTCTGGCACGCGCGGCGCGGGCCGGTGCTGATCGAGATCAACCCGCGCGTGACGATGGCGTATGTGGGCCTGTCGACCGCACTCCATCGCAACCTGGCGGCGGCGGTGCTCGCGGCCCATCGGGGTGAGGCCGTTCATGCCGACGCCTGACCGCCACCACGTGCTCGGCTGGGACATCGGCGGCGCGCACGTCAAGGCCTGCCGGCTGTGCGACGGCCGCGTGGTCGAGGTCGCGCAGTGGGCCTGTCCGCTGTGGCAGGGGATCGAGCACCTGGAACGCGTGCTGCACCTCGCGCACACGCGCTGGCCGCAGCTCGGCCGGGCCGTTCACGCGGTCACGATGACGGGCGAGATGACCGACCTGTTCGAGCACCGCGAAGACGGCGTGCGCCGCATCGCCGCGATCCTGACGAACGCCCTCGCCCCGACTGCATCCGATGCCCTGCGCTTCTTCGCCGGCGAGGCGCGCTGGTGCCGCCCTGCCGAGGTCGCCGCGCACTGGGAACAGATCGCCTCGGCCAACTGGCTCGCGACCGCATCGCACGCGGCGCAATGCATCGCCGAAGGCGTGTTGATCGACATCGGCAGCACGACGACCGACCTGATCGCCTTTCGCGCCGGCCGCGTGCTCGGCGGCAGCCGCAGCGACGCCCAGCGGCTCGCCACCGGCGAGCTGGTCTACCACGGCGTGGTGCGCACGCCGCTGTGCGCGCTCGGGCCGCGCATCGCGTGGCGGGGCGGCGAGCTGAACGTGATGAACGAATTCTTCGCCACCGCGGCCGATGTCTTCCGGCTCACCGGCGAGCTCGACCACGCTCACGACCTGCACCCGAGCGCCGACAACGCACCCAAGGATCTGCCGGCGACGCGCCGCCGCCTCGCCCGCATGATCGGCCTGGACGCGCGCGACGCGGCGCCGGACGACTGGCTCGCGTTCGCGCACACGTGGCGAGCGAAGCAGGTCGATGAACTCGCCGGCCAGTTGCGTCGCGTGATCGGCGCCCACGGGCTGTCGGAAGCGGCCGTCGCCCTCGGTGCCGGCTGCGGTGACTTTCTCGTCGCCGACCTGCTCGCACAGGCGGGCGTGCCGCGTGCCTGCCTGCGCTACGGCCGCGACGTCGCGCGCATCGCGGCGGACGCCTTGCCAAGCGTCGAGGCCGTCGCGCGCTGGGCCCAGGTGTGTGCGCCGGCGGTGGCGGTCGCCGCGCTCCTGGACAGTGAGCAGCGCTGATGTGGGTCGTCAAGCTCGGGGGCAGCCTGACCGCCGATCCGGCGCTGCCGCAGTGGCTCGACCTGCTGGCCCAACTCGGCGGCGGCCGCGTCACCATCGTCTGCGGCGGCGGCGCTCTGGCCGACGAGGTGCGGCGCGTACAGGCGCTGTGGCAATTCAGCGACCTTGCCGCCCATAACATGGCGGTGCTGGCGATGGCACAAACCGCCTATCAGCTCCATGCCATGAACCCGGCGCTCCAGTTGGCGATGCGCAAGTCCGACATCGCCAACGTCCTCCACAAGGGACGCGCGGCGATCTGGTTGCCGTTCGAGCTGCAGCGCGACGAACCCGATCCCCAAACCAACTGGGGCGCCACCTCCGACACGATCGCGCTCGACCTGGCGCGCGACCTGAATGCGGAGCGGCTGATCGTGGTGAAGTCGTGTGCGATCGACCGGTCGCGAACGCTCGCCCAGCTCGGCGCGGCCGGCGTGCTCGACGAAGGCTTCAATGGCCACGCCCACGGTGTAGCGTTCCCGATCGAGATCATGGACAAGAACGACCTGCCGCGCATGCGCTCGCTGCTGCTGGGCGAACCGCGTCACCTCGACGGCTGAAGCGCGTCAGACCGGCGCCAGCGCGGTGGCCGCGTGCAGCTGCGCGGCCAGCGCGCGCAGGCGCCCGGGATCGAGCTCGCCGCGGCGGTCGCCGGCACACACCGCGCTGCGAAAGCCGGCGAAATCCGGGCCCAGTGCGCGCAATGCGGCAAGCTGCGGCCGTCGCAAGGCCCCGGCCAGCCCGACCAGCGCGCCACTGGCGCGAACCGCCGTGACGAAGCGCCGCAGTTCGGCGCCGGACAGCACATCGAACAGGCTGCCTGCGAGCTTGTCGGCAGTGTCGACCATCAGCGCCGGAAACCTCAGCGCGCAGGCGTGCTCGACCTGCTCAAGGTCGAGACCCCGATCGGCGATAAAGACCGGAACGATCGCGTGGCCGCTGCCGGCCAGCGCGTCGAGCATCGCGCGCGCCGCCGCCGTCCGTTCGATGCCGACCTTCACGTAGTCGACGCCGCAGGCCGCGACCGCATCGACCCGCGCCAGAATCGCGTCGCGATCGTTCATCGGCAGGTCGCCAATCGTCGCGCTGATCGGCAGGCGGCTGCCCTGCTCGCGCAGCGCCTGCACGATCGCGGCGATCGTCGCGATGCCCAAGGCGCCGAGCGCGCCGTCGCGCGGCTCCTTCAGGTCGATGAAATCGGCGCCGCCCTGCGCGGCGACCTGCGCCTCCGACACATCGCGAACGCTGACCAGCATGCGCATCACGGCCGCTGCTCCTGTGCCGATTCCTGTGTCGACGGCTGCGCCGCGGCACGATGCCGTGCCACCGCCTCGGTCAGCCAGCTCCAGGCCTCGCGCTCCTCGGGGCCGGCGGTCTTGTCGATCGCGATCTGCAGGTAGTTCATCTCGGCGTCCACCTTGGCCGCGGGCAGCATGTGCAGCCGGCTCACGAGCACCGCGGCTTCGATCACGGCCGCCTGCGCGCGGTTGAAGCCGATGTACGGCGCATGGCTCGCCTCGAACACGCGCGCCATGCGCAACACCGGGCGCTGCGGATCGTCCTGCAGTTCGGCCAGCTTCAGCTCGACGTGGTTGAGCGCGCAGTTCAGCCGCACGCCGGCGATGCGCTCGGCCGGCTGCAGCGGCCAGGAGCGGCGGCCCGTCACCGAGCCGGCGAAGACGCGCGTGTCGATCACGATGTTCAGCACCGCGTGGCCGCTGGCGGCGATGTTGGCCAGCGTGGTCGAGGGCTTGAACGGCATCAGGATCACCTCCGCGCCGCGGTAGCGCACGCCCATCGGCGCGACGTGCGGCGTGCCGTCGGGAGCGACCGTGCTGACCACGGTCTCGTAGATCACGTCATTCATCGCGGGGGTCCGTTCGAGCCGCCGCGGCCGTGGCGCGCGCCCGGCCGGTCTTCGCGGCGGTCATCGTGCTGCCGGGCGCGCACCAGGCGTTCAGATCGGCAGCCTCGGTCGCGACCGCGCAGCCCCAGTCCAGCGGCTGGTCCTGCACATAGCGCTTGCCCAGCCGCCAGGCGATCTCGGCATGGGCGAGTTCGACGCCCATGTAGAACGCGTGGTTCGCGTCGTGCTCGAGCCCGAGCTGCGGCCAGAGTTCGAACGCACCCTGGCCGACGCGCAGGCCGTCGCGGTTGTAGACATGCAGGCCGCGCGCCGAGACCTGGACGCGGAAGTTCGGATCGCGCACCCGGGCCGCGACCTGTTCGATTTCCTGTGGCGTGTCGGGAAACGGGTGCTTCGCGTGCACCGTCATCAGCGCATCGCTCATGCCCTTGGGCAACATTTGGTGGCGCGCGGCGGCGTGCATGATGCGGCGCGCCCAATCGGCCTCGCGCACCGCGCGGCGCGCGTGCGCGCTGACCTGCGTGGTCAGCACGGCGGCGACGTTCAACTCGGCCGCGATGCCGAACAACAGCGCGTTGATGCCGCTGGTGTCGGCCTCGGTCAGCTCGGTCAGGTTGCCCACGCCCAACATGATGGGCGCGTCGGGGAAACGCTCGCGCAGCCGGTGGTAGCGCACGATCGACGCGGTCAGCCCGAACGGGATCGGGTCCAGGATGGAGTCGGCCAGGAACGGCCGGCCGCGCCGCTGCATCTGCTCGACCGCCTCGTACAGCGAAGCCTCGTCGGCCGGCACGCGCGGGATCAGCACCGGCGTGGCCGCGACTTCGTCGGCGACCCACAGCGTGTCTAGGTTCAGGCTCAGCAGGTAATCGGCGCCGGCACGCCCGCCGCGCAGCAACTCGTCGGGATCGATCGAATCGACGCTCACCGCGAAGCCCGCCGCCTTCAGCGCCTGCACGCTCTCGGCGAGGTGGTCGAAGCGCGTCTCGGGCAGGCAGCCGAGGTCGATGACGTCGGCGCCGTCGGCGGCCAGAGCCCCGGCGCGCTCGACGATCTGCGCCACCGTGAGCTGCGGCGCGTCGACGATCTCGGCAAAGATCGCGGTCTCGTACTCGTTCAGGTCGATCGGCTCGGCGGCGCGATTGAAGTAGCGCGGCAGGTCCTTCAGTTCCTCGGGGCCGCGCTCGACCGGGATGCCGTAGTGGCGCGTCAGCCCTTCCAGATCGCCGCGGCAGCGCCCCGGCACGATGATGCGATCGGCCTGCACCGGCGCGGCGACGCGGCGCTGGATCATCTCGGCCGTCATCAGCGCGGCGACCTGCAGGCCGATCTCGCGCACCTCCCAGCTGAACGGCGCCGCGGCTATCCCGCCCAGAACGCGCGCGAGGCTGGCCTCGGCGAGGCGTCCGGTCAGGAAGACGATGTGTTCCATGCGAGCGAGAGTTCGTTCAGGCGCGTGTCGAGTGCCGCTTCGAGTTCGGCGGGCGAGGCCACGACGCGGCAGAAATCGATGCTGCGCAGCCGCTCGACATTGTCGAGTTCGAGGCGCCGCGGCCGCAGCGTGACCCAGTCGTGCGGCGACTTCGTCACCACCACCGGCTCGGTGTCGCATGCAAACACGATGCCCGGAATGCCGAGCTTGCCGGCCTGCGCGAACATGTTGGTCGGCAGCGAGTCGCTGATGCCGAATGCGCACTTGGCCACGGTGTTGCTGGTCGCGGGCGCGACGACCACCGTGTGATAGACGTCCTCGTACAGCGTGCCCACGGGCACGGCGCTCGCGGTCTTGTCGCGGAATATCCTGAAACCGGGCCGCAACTCGTCGATGCCGATCTTGTAGATCGGCAGCACCTCCTCGGCAGCGGCCGACAGGAACAGATCGACCTCGGGCAAGCGCGCCGCGAGTGCGAGCGACTCTTCGAGAAAATGCCCGGAGCCGGTGATGCACCAGGCGAAGCGCGGGCGCGACGGCGCGCCGACCGCGCGCCCGACCGGCGTCGCGACGGGGTCACTCGGGGTGCGAGACCTCGATCCGGAGCTTGTGAAGTTTGCGGTAGAGGGTGTTGCGGCTGACATCGAGCGCCTTGGCGACATTGCTTACGTTCCAGCGGTGCTGCTCCAGCATCTGCAGCAACACCTGCCGCTCGTTGGCCTGGATCGGGTTGAGTTTGACGGGCCTCGGTGCCCCTTCGTCGACCGCAGGCGACGGGTCGGACACGGCGACCGGCACCTGCGCCTGCAGCAACGCCGGATGCAGGATCAGCGCCGGCAGGTGCTCGCGCGTGATGGGGCACCCGTCGGCGAGCGCCGCGGCGCTGCGCAACACATGGCGCAACTGGCGGATGTTGCCGGGCCACGGGTAGTCCATCAAGAGGCGCTCGGCGTCGGCGCTCAGGCTGCCCTCGCTGCCGGCCTCGGTCTTCAGGACATCGTGGATCAGCTCGCGCTTGTCGCTGCGTTCGCGCAGCGACGGAAGGTCCAGCTCGATGCCGGCCAACCGGTAGTACAGATCTTCGCGGAAGCGCCCTTCCCGCACCAGCGCCGGCAGGTTCTGATGGCTGCCGCTGATCAGCTGGAAGTCCACCGGGTGGGTGTCTTCGGTGCCCAGCGGCGTGACCTGGCGTTCGTCGAGCACGCGCAGCAGGCGTGCCTGCAGGTCGAGCGGCATGTCGGCGATCTCGTCGAGGAACAGCGTGCCACCGTCGGCTTGAAGGATCTTGCCGCGTCGACCGGACCGCTGCGCGCCTGTGAACGCTCCAGCCCGGTAGCCGAACAGTTCGGATTCGATCAGTGTCTCGGGCAGGCTGGCGCAGTTGACCGCGACGAATGCGCCGTGGGCGTGCGGGCTCGCGTCGTGCGTCGCGCGGGCGAAGACCTCCTTGCCCGAGCCGGTTTCGCCCCACAGCAGCACCGGTGTCTGGCGCGCGATCACGCGACGCGCGGTTTCGAGATGGGCCAGCAGGCGCGGATCCTTGAATGTCGCGCTGCTGTGCGACACCGGCCGCGACGCAGCCGGTCGGGCCAGCGCCTTCGCGGCCGCCAGCAGGACCGGGCTGCCCGGCGCGGCGGCGGATATCGGATGTGCCGTCGCGATCGCACTCGACGCCGGACGGCGTGCAACCGCAAAGAAGCGCAACGCCGCGTTCGCGCGGTACGTCACGACCGGGTGAAACGACGAAGACATGCTGCGTTGCAGCATGTCTTCGAGCGATGTCTGGAACAGGTCCTCGATCCGGCGCGAACGGATCTCGTCCATCGTCTGCAGGCCAAGCTGGAACAGCGCGCTGCGGTTCGCCGCCAGGATGCAGCCGTCGTCGCCGACCGCGAGCTTGCCTTCGTGCAGTGTGTAGACGAACTCCGGGCGGCTGTGGAAATGCAAAGGGTGCGCGTCGCGGAAGCGCTGGTCGATCAGGCGGTTCTCGATCATGCGCGCCGTCATGCCCAACAGCACCAGCAGGTGTTGCTGCATCTGCTTCGATCGGCTCGACACGTCGAGCACCGCGGCGATCTCTCCGGATGGGTCGTAGACCGGCACGGCCGAGCAGGTGAGTTGCGAGAACTGCGCGAAAAAATGGTCCTCGCGGCGTATCGCCACCGGCGCCGCCGCGGCGATGCAGGTGCCCATGCCGTTGGTGCCGGCCTCGGCCTCGCTCCACATTCCCCCGGCGCGCAGGCCGAGCGGCGCGACCTCGGCGGCGAAGGCGGGCGACGACACCATGTGGATGATGACGCCGTCGGTGTCCGTCAGCACGACCGCCGAGTCGGCGTCGGCGAGCTGCTGGTACAGGGTCGTCATCTCGTAGCGGGCGCAGTCGATCACGTCGGCCTTGCGCGCGCGGCGGCTCTCGAGTGCGGCGGTCTCGATGATCGCCGGCTTGCGCGGTTGGTCGGGGTGGAGCCGGTACTCGTTCAGGCATCGGCTCCACGAGCGCGTGATCGCATCGTTGCCTTGCTCGTGGGCGCCGCTCTGCACCATCACCATGATGCGTTCGGCGTGACGATCGGTTTCGCGCAACAGCATTCCCATCGATGTCTCCAGGTATTCGAGGCCGTCAAGGCTCTGGGGCCTGATCTTCATCCAACTGCGGGTGCGACACAACCGGCGAAACACGAGTTGCCCAAGCGCCGAATGCAGGGCCCGAATATTGGCATGCCGCTTGCATTTTTGCGCAGCAGCCGCCGGTTCGCGGCAACTGAACGCTTCGCAGCGCCCATCACATGACCATTCGTTACACCTTGCCCACGCTGCGGGTTCCGATGGCCCCCGCCGCCGCGCCCCAGGCCATGGACATGATCTTCATCGAAGGCTTCGTCGGCGACACCGTCATCGGCATCCACGACTCCGAACTGCATCGTCCGCAGCCACTCGTGATCGACGTGCACGCGGGCCTGCCGCACGCCCGGGCCTGCGACACCGATCGCATCGCCGACACAATCGATTACGGTGTCGTCACCGAGCGACTGCGGCGCCTGCTCGTCGAGCACCGGCTCACGCTGCTCGAGGCCTTTGCCGAGAGCATCGCCGAGATCCTGATCGGCGAGTTCGGCGCGCGCTGGGTCCGCGTCAGGGTCGTCAAGCCGCGCAAGTTCGACGACGTCAGCGCCGTCGGTGTGCAGATCGAACGGCTGGCACCCGAGCCCGAACCGGCCCGACCCGGGCACAGCGCCGCCGTGATCCAGCTACTGGCCAGCGGGATGCTCCCCGGCAAACGTTGAGCGCTTCCACATCGACAACGGCATCGGGAGCGGCCGTCGCTGTGGCGCTGCCGCATGCGAGCCGTTGCCGGCCCCTGCGGCCTTCCGTCAGAGGTGTGCGGCGAACGGGTGCGCGGACGTGCCCTTCTTGGCCACCACCTCGGCGGCCGTGGGTGAGCCCGCCACCGCGCGCTGGATCGACTCGCGCACCGCCTTGTAGTTGAAGTCCTGGATCTTCTTGTCGTCTTCGGCGAGCCAGTGGATGAACACGCCGACGCAGAGGAACAGGTTGTCGGCCTCGTCTGCCGGAATCGTGCCGTCCTCGACCGAATCGGCTACCGCCATCGCGACGGCGCGTTGCGCCGGGCCGAACATCTGCACCGCCTGCTTCGCGCCCTTGATGGTGACCTTGTTGAACATCACCGTCGCCGGCTTGGTCAACAGATTCGGCGCCACCACCGCCAACAGCGAGGTGAAGCCGTCCTTGTTGTTGGTCAAGGCGTGGGCAAAGGCCGACTCCACCGGGCTGCCGCGCGGCCCGATGATCAGGTCGATGTGAGCCACTTCGTTGCCGTCTCCGACGAGCGATTCGCCGACCAGCATGCGATCAATTTTTGCCATGTCTTTCATCTCCTGTGTTCGGTTCTTGAGGGTCTTCACGACACTGGCCAGATCAACCAGCGCGACCCAGTGCGTATCACGATCCGTGCCATCCGCCGGGGGTTTGGGACCCGTGAAGTGCGGCGCACTCAGCGCAGCACGAGGCTCGGTGCGACGAGGCCCGCGATGAACAGCGCGGCCACGGTGAAATCGGCGCTGGTCCCCGGGTTCACGCCGGCTGACTTTAGTTCGAGATCCCAGGCCACGAAGTCGGGGTCTGCGTCCAGGTGCTCGCCGGCCAGGGCCCGGGCCCGCCAGGGCTGCGCCGAGCGCATGACACTGTGTGCCAGCGCAGCGCCGTGTTTCCGAACAATGTGTGAATCGGGCCGACGGGTCAGAAACCAGAGATATGTCCTCTGCGCAGCATCGGTGACGCCAGCGGCCAAGGCGCCTCCCTCCTCCCTGGTCATGCCGGACAAGGCCGCCGCCAGCGGCGGCTGGTCGAACTCGAACAGATCGGCATACCCGTCGCGATATTGCCGCGCGATGCTGTCGCGCTCGGCGGCCAGCGCCATCGCCGCGCGCAGGTCGATGCTCGGCGCGCCGCGCACGTCCTCGGCGGGCGCCGAGCCCAGTCCGCCCGGCCGGGCCTGGGCGATGGCGCGATAGGCGGCGCGCGCATCGTCGACATCGAGGTCGGCCAGCACGGCTTCGATCGCGGCGCGCAACCTGACCGGGGCATCGGCCTGCGGATGCAGTTCGATGGCGCGCGCGATGGGCGCACACAACAGCACGATGCCGAGGTTGGTGTTGCATCCGGCCACGTCCCAGGTTGCGGCGACGGCGGCTTCGATGCGATCGCCGACGCGCGCGCCGGGCCGGAACATCGGCCCGACCGACGCGCGCGCGCTGGCACTGAACAGCGCCGCCTGCATGCCATGGCCGGCCGACGCGCGGCTCACGTTGCCGGGTTTGCGCACCGCGACATCGAGTTCGCAGGCGTCGAGGTAACTGGCCCGCGCCCGCTCGACCGCCGAGCGTTGTGCGGCACTCGGCCCGGGCTTCACGCGCGCAGCCCCGCGCGCGCCGCGGCGAGCTTGCGATCGAGCAGATCGTCGACGATGGCCCGTGCGATGTTGAAGCCGGTCACGCGCTGCAGACCTCGCCACGCGGCGACGCCGTTGAGCTCGAGCACCTGGGTGCCGCTGGCGCACGGGATCATGTCGACCCCGGCGTAGTCCATCGCCAGCGCTGCCGCGGCACGCTTCGCCAGCGCCGCCAGCGCCGGGGTCAGTTCGGCCGGCTCGCAACGCGCCCCCTGCGCGACGTTGTGGATCCATCCGGCACTGACCCGCCGCATCGCCGTGACGGCGCGCGCGCCGACGACGAGCACACGCCAGTCGAAGCCGGGGTCGGTGGCGGCCGGCACGAAGCGCTGCAGGTAGGCGAGTGAACCGTATACCGGGCCGAGTTCGGGAACCGGGTGGTGCGCCCCCGCGACGTCGCCGACGAGTTGCAACCCCTTGCCCTGCGAGCCGAACAGGGGCTTGAGCACCAAAGCGTGGCCGGCCGCGCCCTCGCGCATCGCGATGCGCCGGGCTTCGGCCAGCGATTCGGTCGCCCAGGTCGGCGGGGTCGGGATGCCCGCGGCGTGCAGCAGCAGGCTAGTCATCGACTTGTCGACGCTGCGTTCGATCGCGCGGGCGTCGTTGTAGACCGGCACGCCGAGTTCGCGCAGCGCGTGCAGCACGCCGAGCCGCTTCGTGACCTGCTCGAAGCTGCCGCCGGCGATGCCGCGTACCAGCGCGGCATCGGGCAGCTCGCGGCCGAAGCCGGGGATCACCAGGCCGTGCCACGCCGCGGTGGTGTCGATGCGGCAATCGGCCAGGTCGATGCACCGCCCCTCCGCGCCGCGCGCGCGCAAGGCGGCCTGCAACTGGCGGGTGTGCCAGCCGGTTTCATCGGTGAAGAGGGCGATCTTCATCAATCAAATATCAGCTTCAGAGAACGGCGGTCCGATGCTCGTGTCGGCCAGCCGCATGGCGCCACCCCCAACCTTCGGTGCTTGCGAGTCCTCAATGTACAGCTCGTCCCAGTTCGGTTCACCGTCCTGAATGATCTTTACCAACGATCGGCCAACTAAGCGCCGGCCATCTTCAATTGCCTTGCGCACGATGACCGGATCAAGCCACGCCTTCTTTGACCCTTCGGCGTCAAACCGACCGGAATGGATTGCTCGCGACCGCAAGTCGTACGCATCTCGAATCGTTTGTGCTGTCTGAACTGCCCCGGTTTTTGAGGAGGCCGGTTGGTGTGAGTCAGACTGGCGGGGTCTGACGAACTCGGCTGTTTGGCTGTTTGGGCTTCCTTTCTACCAGCCCCCCGCAGGGGCCGCCGGAGGCCCCTCGGTTGGGCCATGTACTCATGGTTCAACCCCCTGTGCCGCTGCGGCCGCGCGATGGCCGG
>JANXZN010000369.1 GCA_025355545.1 Rhizobacter sp. | reverse complement strand
GCGAATCAGCTCGTCGAGCACCTCGCGCTCTTCGTCCGACAGCACAATCTCAGGGGCAACTCGCACTCTCGTTCTCCACACCAGTCCGTAGTAGATCATTGGTGTGGCGGGGTTTGGTTAAGTTCCATCAAGATTGCATCTCTGCACTAGCCGCGCGCCGCCTCAGCTGTGCACCGGCACGCGCTTGCCGGGCACACCCAGGCGCTCGGCCGAGATGTACTGCTGGCGGTAGATCTCGAACGGCAGGCTGTCGTTCGCCTCGATGCGGCGCTGCTCGTCGACCGAAGCCTGCCAGGCCGCGACGAAGGCCGCGCGCAGACGCTCCGGGAACGGCAGCGCGAGCAGTCGCTCGCGCGTATGCACCGACTGCGCCCGCGTGAAACCGGTGAACTCGTTGCCGAAATCGCGCGCCATCGTCGCGAGCACGCGCGCCGACGGCGCGCTGTCGGGCGCGCGCAGCACCGTCGCGGCCGATCCGAGCGCGTCGCGGTGACCGCTGCCGCCGTGCAGCGCATCCAGGCGCTGCGCGATCGGCGCGAGCGCGCCCAGCAGCTCGGCGCCCCATTCGGCGAGCGTCACCGCCGCGTCGCCGCGCTCCAGCCGCAGCCCGGGCTCGCGCCCGCGCGCCGCGACGCGCTGCTGGTTGCGCGCCAGCACACCGATCTCGTCGGGCGTGTCGGGCGGGCTCTCGCTGAGCAGGCAGTGGAGCAGGAACATGTCGATGAACTGCATCGTCTGCGCGTTGATGCCGACCGGCTCGAACGGGTCGAGGTCCATGCAGCGCACCTCGACGTACTCGACGCCGCGCTCGCGCAGCG
This sequence comes from Rhizobacter sp., assembly GCA_025355545.1. Taxonomy (GTDB): domain Bacteria; phylum Pseudomonadota; class Gammaproteobacteria; order Burkholderiales; family Burkholderiaceae_C; genus LMDS01. Next base: position 15,971 of record JANXZN010000369.1, on the reverse strand, counting down.
CGTGCAGCGGCCGCTCGCCGGGGTAGATCACGCGCTTCGGGCGGATCGTGCCGTAGAACTCGTTCTCGATCTGCAGCAGGCTGGTCGCGAGCTGGTTGTAGTCGCCACCCGGGTTGCGGATGCCGACCGCTTCGTAAGCCGGGTAGGGCTTCGTCAGCGCCTCCTGAAGCGATGCGGCGTAGCTCTCCAGGCTGTTGTAGCTGACCTTCAGCGAGGCCTGCGCATCGCTCTGATAGCCCAGCCGCCCCATGCGCAGCGAGCTGCCGTGCGGCATGTGCAAGGTGTGGCCGTTGAGCGGCTGCAGCTCGTGGTCGCGGCCGGCGACGAAGCTCGAACACAGCGCCGGCGACGCGCCGAACAGATAGAGCAGCAGGAACGAGTGGCGCCGGAAGTTGCGGATCAGCCCGAAGTAGGCCTCGGTCGAGATCCCCGGCATCGACCAGTTGTAGTGGATGCCCGAAATCGTCTGCATGCGCCGCCCGTAGCGGTGGCTCAGGCCCATGCGGTAGACGCTCTTCGCGCGGCCGACGTTCGAGGTGCCGTAGCGGCCGATCGGAATGTTCTCGTCGGTCGGCAGCCCGCAGGGCATGCTCGAGACCCACAGCATCTCGTCACCGAGCTCGCGCAGCGCGCGGTAGCTGAACTGGTGGATCTGCGTCAGCTCTTCCAGGCAGGCCTGCGCGCTGGCGTGCACGCCGGTCACGAACTCGAGCTGCGACTCGCTGAAATCGGTCGTGATGTGCGGGTGCGTCAGCGCCGAGCCGAGTGCGGCCGGGTGCGGCGTCAGCGCGAGGCTGCCGTCGGGCAGCGCACGCAGGCTTTCTTTCTCCACCCCGCGGCGCATCTCGCGCAGCCGCGCATCGGGCAATTCGCGCAGGCGTTGATCCAGACCGCCCATGCGGCTTCTCCTCAGAACTCTCTTGAGGCGGACGGTAACAGACCTTGAATTTGCCTGCCGGGGATCGGGCACCCGCCGCCGGCTGGACAAATCCGGTGCCGCGGTGCTAGCGTCGCCCGACCCCAGAAGCGAGGAGACGACGATGTTTCAGCCCGATCTGATGGCCGGTCAGCGCATCCTGGTGACCGGCGGCGGCACCGGCCTGGGCCGGGCCATGGCCGAGCGCTTCCTGAGCCTGAGCGCCAATGTGGCGATCTGCGGCCGGCGCCAGTCGGTCTGCGACGAGACCGCGGCCACCTGGCGCACGCAGTTTCCGAAGGCGCGCATCGACACCTTCGGCGTCGACATCCGGATCGCGCAGAACGTCGAGGAGATGGTCGAGGCGCTGTGGGCCGGTGGCGGCCTGACCGGGCTGGTCAACAACGCCGCCGGCAACTTCATCGCGCCGACCGAGAGCCTGTCGCCGCGCGCCTTCGACGCGGTCGCCGGCATCGTCTTCCACGGCGGCTTCTACGTCACCCAGGCGATCGGCAAGCGCTGGGTCGCCGACGCGAAGGCCGGCCGCTGGCAGCGCGGCCAGCCGATGCGCAGCGTGATGAGCATCATCGTGACCTGGGTCGACAACGGCAGCCCCTACGTCGTGCCGTCGGCGATGAGCAAGGCCGGCATCGAGGTGATGACCAAGTCGCTGGCGGTCGAATGGGCGCGTTTCGGGATCCGCCTGAACGCGGTCGCGCCGGGCGAGATCCCGACCGAGGGCATGAGCAAGCGGCTGAACCCGGGCGAGCAGCCGGGCGAGCGCAGCATCCGCCACAACCCGATGGCGCGCACCGGCCAGATGAGCGAGCTGCAGAACCTCGCGGCCTTCCTGATGGCCAGCGGCCAGTGCGACTGGCTCACCGGCCAGACCGTCGCGATGGACGGCGGCAACGCGCTGGCCACCGGCGGCAACTTCTACGAACTGCGCGACTGGAGCGACGCCGACTGGCAGGCCGCGCGCGCGCGCATCGAGGCGCAGAACGCGAAGGACAAGACGCAGCGGTGAGGGGTCGACGGGCGCGTCAGGCGCGAAGTAGTGCGAAGGCGTGACCACGCCGCCTGCCGGTTCTTCTGACGGTGCTGCTCGAGCCCGGCAGCCGCGACGCCGATGTCGCTCACCGCAGCCGCAGACGCGAACCGCTTCCCGACTCGGCGACGATCTCGCCGATCTCCGCCGCAGCACCGAAGCCGTGGCGGCGAAACACCGCCAGCACGTCGGCGACCGCACTGGCATCGCATGACACCAGCAGGCCGCCGCTGGTCTGCGGGTCGGTCAGCAAGGCCAGCTCGACGGCCGAGAAGCCGTAGGGCAGGCTCACCTCGGCACCGTAGCCGGCCCAGTTGCGCTCCGATGCCCCGGTGACCATGCCGCGCTGCGCGAGGTCGCGCACGCCGTCGAGCATGGGCACGCGGGCCCAGTCGAGGGCGACCGCCGCCTTCGCGCCGCGCGCCAGTTCGAGTGCATGGCCGGCCAGGCCGAAGCCGGTCACATCGGTCAGTGCATGCACGCCGTCCATCGCGGCCAGGTCGGGCCCGGGCGTGTTCAGCTGCGTGGTGACGGCAATCATCTGCGCGTAGCCCTCGGCTGACAGAGATTCCTTCTTCAGCGCCGCCGACAGAACGCCCACGCCGAGCGGCTTGCCCAATATCAAACGATCGCCAACCCGGGCGTCGGCATTGCGCTTGACGCGTTTCGGGTGGACCACACCCATCGCCACGAGGCCGTAGATCGGCTCGACCGAGTCGATCGTGTGGCCGCCCGCGATCGGAATGCCGGCCGCACGGCAAACCGATTCTCCACCTTCGAGAATCCTGCCGATCACCTCGGTCGAGAGCACGTTGATCGGCATGCCCACCAGCGCGAGCGCCATGATCGGCTTGCCGCCCATTGCATAGACATCGCTGATCGCGTTCGCGGCGGCGATGCGGCCGAAGTCGAACGGGTCGTCGACGATCGGCATGAAGAAGTCGGTGGTCGCGATCAGCGCGATCTCGTCGGTCAGCTGGTAGACCGCCGCGTCGTCGGCGGTCTCGATGCCGACCAGCAGTTCCGGCGGCATCGGCAGCCGGTTGGTGTTCTTCAGGATCTCGCTGAGCAGGCCCGGCGCGATCTTGCAGCCGCAGCCGCCACCGTGCGACAGCGAGGTCAGGCGGGGGCCGGGCGTGGGGGAGGTGCTTGAGTTGCTCATCTACGTCTCTCCATCAGTTCGTCCAACAGGGCGCGCAAGGTGGCGCGCTCGCGCGCAGGCTCGAACAATGGCGCCCGCGCGTCGCACTGTTCGCGCAATTCGTCCAGTATCGCCGGCCGGTCGCGGCAGCGCTGGATCAGGGCTGCAAGCCCTTCGGCGTCGTCCGGCTCGAAGTAGCCGGCGTAGCCCGGCCCGAGCATGCCGACGTTGCCGGCGATGCGCGTCGCCAGCACGGGCGTGCCGCTGCGGATCGCCTCCATCACGACGTGGGCCCCGCCTTCGATGCGGCTGGTGTGAACCAGCACATGGGCGCGCTGGATGCGGCTGCGCGTGGTCGCGTGCGGCAGTGCGCCGAGCCAGCGGTAGCCCGGGCAGCGCTGCTGCAGCTCGCCGGCTTCGGCGCCGAGGGCCGGGTCGAGCGCCGCGCCGATGTGGTCGAGCAGGATGTCGCGTCGATGCGCGAGCCGCCGGGCCGCCTCGAAATAGGTCCGCGGCGCCTTTTCGTCACGCAAATGCCCGACCATGACCCCGCGCAGGTGCCGCGACGTCTTGGCCAGCGGCACGCGCGCCGTGGTCGACTGGAAGCAGGCGACGGCCTTCGCGCGGTGCCGGGCCGGCAGATCGGCCACCGCCCGCTCATGGAGCACGATGAGCCGATCGGCCAGATCGAGCGAACGCCGGGCGCTGGCGTCGATCAGGATGTCGCGATACAGGTCGGTGCCGGTCAGCACCACCGCCAGCGGGGCATCGGGCCGGTCGCGCGACCAGCGCTCGATCGATGCCGCGGAGCGGCGCGCGTGCAGGGCCACCAGAACGTCGGCCGGCTCGCCCTGCCAGCGATCCGTCAGCACCACTCGATAATGGCGGCGCAGCATCTGGGCCCAGCGCCTGGCCGTCTGCCAGTTGCCGTTGTTGGCACTGGCGAGCGCCGGCGTGACGATGCAGACCGAGGGACGAGACATGGGGACGGTTATACCGGCAGCGACGGCGGGAGCAAGACCGGAATTCAGTCGCGCCGACGGCATGCGCCATGCCGGCCCGGCCGAGCTGGAGGTCGCGCTCACGTCGGGGCGGGACAGGCTGCTGGCGCTGTTTGCAGGCTTCGAACGCGCCCTCGGCCCCGACGGCTTGCGCATCGCGTTCGACCCGGTGCTGAACCTGCCGCTGTGGGAGCTCGGCCACGTCGGCTGGTTCGAGGAGCACTGGTTGTCGCGCAACGGCGAGCGCCACCGTGGCACGGCCTGGAATGCGGGCGCGCCCCGGGGCGCGTCGCTGCGCCCGGATGCCGACGCGCTCTACGACTCGTCCGAGGTGCCGCACGCGCGCCGCTGGCAGCTCGGCCTGCCGACTCCGGACGCGACGCGCGCCTATCTGTCGCAGGTCCGCGCGTCGACTCTCGCACTGTTGCGCGACAGCGCCGCCACCGACGACGATCTGTACTTCTTTCGCCTCGTGCTGTTCCACGAAGACATGCACCGCGAAGCCTGGCATTTCATGGCGCAGCAGCTCGGCGTCGACCTGGGGCCGGCGATGCAAGGCAGGGCCGCGAAGGCGCCCGACGCGCGGGGCGAGTGGCACGTTGCGGCAGGCATGCGAGCGCTCGGGTCGCGCGCTTGCGGCTTCGCCTTCGACAACGAGCTGAGCGCCGGCGAACGCTTCGTCGACGCGTTCGCGATCGATCGGGGTCCGGTGTCGTGGCACCAGTTTCTGCCCTTCGTCGAGGCCGGCGCCTACGAAACCGAAGCGCTCTGGACCGCCGACGGTTGGGCGTGGCGCACGCACCAGGGCCGTCTTCATCCGCAACACCTCAGGCGCGCCGGGGACGGATGGGAGCAGCACCGATTCGGTCGATGGGTGGCGCTCGACCTCGCGGCTCCGGTACTGCACGTCAGCGCCCACGAGGCCGAAGCCTGGTGCCGCTGGGCCGGTCGGCGGTTGCCGACCGAAGCCGAATGGGAGGCCGCTGCACTGCTCGCTGCCGAAGAGAACCAGCAGTTCGAGTGGGGTCAGGTCTGGGAGTGGACGGCGAGCCCGTTCAAGCCATATCCCGGCTTCGCAGCGCATCCCTATCGCGACTACTCGCAGCCCTGGTTCGATGGCCGCCCGGTGCTGCGGGGCGGCTCGTTCGCGACGCTGCCTCACATGAAGCACCCGCGCTATCGCAACTTCTTTCCCGCCGACCGCAACGACGTGTTCGCCGGCTTTCGATCCTGCGCCCCGGCGCAGGGCCATTCGCAGGTTGGCGACGGCCGCGTCGCCGCCGCGGTGTAATGCCCGCTTCCACAACCAACCACCTCCCCACCCATGCTGCAATCCCTTCGCTCGTCGCTGCCGCGGATGCTGTTCGCCGGCGTCTTCCTGATGCTGGGCGCTGCCGCGCACGCCCAGCAGGTGTTGCGCGTCACCGCGATTCCCGACGAGTCGCCGACCGAGCTCGCCCGCAAGGCCGCGCCGCTCGTCAAGTACCTCGAAGCCCAGCTCGGCATGAAGGTGGAGTTCACCCCGGTGACCGACTACGCCGCATCGGTCGAGACGCTGATCAACCGCAAGGTCGACCTCGCCTGGTTCGGCGGCTTCACCTTCGTGCAGGCGTCGACGCGCTCCGGCGGCAAGGTGATTCCGATCGTGCAGCGCGAGGAAGACGAACGCTTCCGGTCGGTGTTCATCACCTCCGACCCGGCGATCAAGACCCTGGCCGACCTGAAGGGCAAGGACGTGAGCTTCGGGTCGCAAAGCTCGACCAGCGGTCACCTGATGCCGCGCAGCGCGCTGCTGCAGGCCGGCATCGACCCCGACAAGGACTTCAAGCGCGTGGCCTACAGCGGCGCGCACGACGCGACCATCGCGGCGGTCGCGGCCGGCAAGGTGCAGGCGGGTGCGCTGAACATCTCGGTGTGGGAGAAGTTCGTTGCCGACAAAAAGGTCGACACCGACAAGGTCCACGTCTTCTTCACGACACCGCCGTACTACGACTACAACTGGTCGGTCAGTTCCGACATGCCGCAAGCACTGCGCGCCAGGCTGACCCAGGCCTTCCTGGCGCTCGACCGCCAGACGCCGGAAGGCAGGGAGATCCTCGAACTGCAACGTGCGACCCGCTTCGTGCCGACGCGGCCCGAGAACTACAAGGGCATCGAGGCCGCCGCGAAGAGCGCCGGCCTGCTCTGAGTAACCGCATCGCGTTCCGCATCGCAACCCGGCGCCCGTGGAAATCGACCTGCAAGCCGCGCACGCGCGGCACCCCGCTGCCGCGCGCGGCACGACGGCGCTGCGCGGTGTCAGCCTCAGCCTGCGCGCGGGCGAGCGGCTGGCGGTGATCGGGCCCTCGGGCGCGGGCAAGACCACGCTGCTGCAGGTCGCGGCCGCCGCGCTGAGGCCGTCGAGTGGCCAGTTGAGGCTGGCCGGCACCGACCCCTGGTCGCAGAGCACGCGTGCGCTGCAACGCCAGCGCGGGCGCCTGTTCATGGCGCCGCAGACCCCGCCGCTGCCACCGCGCCAGCGTGTCGTCACCGCGGTGCTGGCCGGCCGACTGCCGGCCTGGAGCCTCGCGACCAGCCTGCGCTCGCTGTTCTACCCGGCGGACATCGCCGGCGCGCACGACGCGCTGGACCGGTTCGACCTGGCCGACAAACTGTTCGCGCGCGTCGATCGCCTGTCGGGCGGGGAGCGCCAGCGGGTCGGGCTGGCGCGTGCGCTGCTCGCACCGGCGACCTTGTGGCTGATCGACGAACCACTGTCGGCCCTCGATCCGACACGGGCCGAACAGGCGATCACAGCATTGATCGCCGTGGCCCGCGAACGCGGCATCACCTTGCTGACGACGATGCACCAGGTCGACACCGCGCTGGCGCACTTCGATCGCATCGTCGGCCTGCGCGAGGGTGCGGTGGCGTTCGATCTGCCGACGCCGCAGGTCAGCCGCGATCACCTGCTGCGGCTTTACGCCCAGCACGAGGACGAACTCGATGGCGCGCCGGGCGAGCCGGCAACCCCGCCGAGCGCGACGCCAAGGCCGGTGGCAATGCACTGCCGATGAACACCGCAGCGCCGCGCCGCGATCCGGCCTGGCTGGCCCGCGTGTTCTGGATCGGGGCCGCGCTGGTGCTGCTCTGGCCGATGCTGGTCGCGACCGAGTTCCGGCCCTGGGTGCTGTTCGGTGCCGACAGCCGCGGACCGACGCTGCGCTTCCTCGCGGCGTTCATTCCGCCGGCGGTCGGCAGCGAATTCCTGTGGCTCGTCGCGCGCGAAACCTGGCGCACCGTGGCGATCGCCACCGCCGGCATCACGCTGGCGCTGGTGATCGCGATTCCCGCGACGCTGATGTCGACGCGCGTGCTGTCGGTCTCGGCGCTGTCCGGACGCATGGCGCCGGTTCCGGCCGCGCTTCGCCAGCTGCTGCGCTGGTTGCTGGTGCTGCTGCGCAGCGTCCCCGAGCTGGTGTGGGCGCTGGTGTTCGTGCGCGTCGTCGGTCTCGGGCCGACGGCCGGCGTGCTCGCGATCGCGCTGACCTACGGCGGCATGCTCGGCAAGGTCTACGCCGACATCCTCGAGAGCGGCGAGACCCAAGCCACCCGCAACCTGTTGGCCAACGGCAGCGGCCGCCTGCAGGCCTTTGCCTACGGGATGTTGCCGCAGAACGCGGCCGAACTCACGTCGTACACCGTGTACCGCTGGGAGTGCGCGATCCGCTCGTCGGTGGTGCTCGGCTTCGTCGGCGCGGGCGGGCTCGGGCAGCAGCTCGACAATTCCACCAAGATGTTCGCCGGCGGCGAGGTCGCGACGATGCTGCTCGTGTTCGTTGCGCTGGTGGCGCTGGCAGATCGCGCCAGCGCGTGGTTGCGGCGGGCGCTGGCATGAAGCCGATCCGCGTCCCGCCCGCGGCGAACCTGCCGTACCGGCTGCCACCGCCGCTGTTCGACGCCCGCTGCAAGGCCTGCTGGTTCAGCGCGGCGCTGGCCGTTCTGGTCGCCGCCAGCTTCTGGAGCCTGGACCTGCAATGGCGCGCGTTCCTGTCGCTAGAGGCGGCGCGCAGCATGGCGCGCTTCGTCGCCGAGTTCTTTCCGCCCGACCTGTCTGCGGCGTTCGTCCGCAAGGTCGCCGCGGCATCCCTGGAAACGCTCGCGATGTCGGCGCTGGGCACCTTGCTCGCGGCGGCGGCCGGTCTGCTGCTGGCGCTGCCGGCCAGCCGCACGCACGAGGGCGATCCCGCACGGGCGCGCGCGCCGACGCGGCTGCTGCTGAACGCGCTGCGTGCCGTGCCTGAACTGGTCTGGGCGGCGCTGCTGCTGATCTCGGCCGGCCTCGGGCCGTTCGCAGGCACCCTGGCCCTGGCGCTGCACACCGCCGGGGTGCTCGGCCGGCTGTTCGCCGAAGCGATCGAGAACGCGCCGCAGGGCCCGGCCGCCGCGCTGCGCAGCCAGGGCGTCGGCGCGCTGCGCGTGTTCCTGTACGCGACGCTGCCGCAGGTGCTGCCGCAGCTGATCTCCTACTCGCTCTACCGGTGGGAGAACAACATTCGCGCCGCCGCGATACTGGGTGTGGTCGGCGCCGGCGGACTGGGGCAGCTGTTGTCGTTCCACATGGGTCTGTTCCAGATGGGCAGGACCGCGACGGTGCTGGGTGCGATGCTGTTGCTGGTGGCGCTTGTCGACGCATCGAGCCACACCGTCAGGCGCGTGCTGGCGCGTTGAAGTTCCGATGCCGGGATCGGGATCTCACGCAAGGGGCGGCGGCAATGTCTTGCATTCCTCGAACACGCGTGCGCTGCAATGCGCGCAGATGCCGCGATCGAGCTTGTCGAAGATCGTCGCGATCGCGATGCGCTTGGTCACGAAGACGTGGTCGGCGCCGAGCTCCTGCGTGTAGCCGATGCGCTGCCACAGCTCGAGCACCGGCGGCCGCGGCCGGTGGAAGTACAGGTCGCCGCCCTCGGCGCGGCGCTTGACCATCTCGTCGCGCCACAGCTCGGCGGCCGGCACGTCGATGAAGTTCATGCTCTTGGCCATCACCAGCAGGTGCTTCGCGGCGCCCGCGGGCGCGCGCAGGTCGCGCAGCTGGTCGGCAACGTGGGGCACCGCGCCGAAGTAGACCTCGCCCTCCATCCGGATCATCTTCAGCTGCGGGCATTCGGGCAGCGGCGCGGCCGCGTCGGCGCGCACGACGAACGCTCGCTCGTGCTCCAGGCTGTCGAAGCCCATCACGCGCATGAACGGCCGCGAGGTGCGGTACAGGTAGGTCACCAGCGACAGGATCGTGCCGAGCAGGATCGCCATCTCGATGCGGATCGTCACCGTCGCCAGCGCCGTGACGAGGGCGATCGTGAAGTCCTGCCGGCTGTGCCGCCACAGGCGGCGCCAGCCGGGGATGTCGAACAGCGACCATGCCACCACCAGCAGCAACGCGGCGATCGCCGGCAACGGGATCAGCGCCAGCAGCGGCGACGTGAACGCGATCAGCAACAGCAGCCACGCCGACGCGAACACCGCCGCGAGCGGCGTGCGCGCACCGGCCTCGAGGTTCGGCATCGAGCGGTTCAGCGAGCCGCAGGACACGTACGACGAGAAGAAGCCGCCGACGATGTTCGACATCCCTTGGCCGCGGAACTCGCGGTTCGCGTCGATCGGCTGGCCGGAACGCGCGGACACCGCCTTCGCGATCGAGATCGACTGGCCGAGCGCGACGATCGTCAGCGCGAACGCGATCGACAGCAGCTCGGGCAGGCTGCTCAGCGCGACGCCGGGCCAGTGAAAGCGCGGCACGATCGGCGGGATGCTGCCGACGACCGCGATCGCGCCCCACTGCGGCCACGGTGTGACGCTGTTGAGCAACGCCGCCAGTGCGGTGCCCGCGGCCAGCGCGATCAGCATGAACGGCCACCTCGGCAGCACGCGCTTCAGCGCCAGCACCGCCGCCAGCGTCGCGAGGCCGACGCTCACAGCGCCCGGTCGCAGCGAGTCCAGATGCTCGCCGATGTGCGCGAACAGCGCGCCGGTGCCGTGCTTCTCGGGCGCCGGCAGGCCGAGCAGATCGGTCAGCGAATGCACCGCGATCAGCGCCGCCGCGCCGGTCATGAAGCCGCGCAGCGCCGACGGCGAGATGAAGTTCGCCAGACTGCCCAGGCGCAGCACGCCGATCAGCCACTGCATCAGGCCGACCAGCACCGTGACCGCCAGCGCGAGCTGGATGTAGGCCGGCGAGCCGACCGCGGCGAGCGGCGCGAGTGTCGCGAACAGCGCCAGCGAATTCGCGTTCGTCGGCCCCGAGACCACGTGCCAGCTCGAGCCGAACAGCGCCGCGATCACGCACGGCACGATCGCGGTGTACAGGCCGTATTCGGGCGGCAGGCCGGCCAGCGACGCGAACGCGAAGCCCTGCGGCAGCACCAGCAGCGCGCCCAGCACACCGGCGATCAGGTCGGCACGCAAGGTCGGCGGGTCGACCTGGCGCACCCAGGGGCCGAACGCGCGCGCGAGAAGCTCAGTCATGAGCCGCTATTGTGCTGCCCTGTTGTGCGCTCACCCTACATCCGGCCCTTCCACGGAACCAGCGCGCGCTCGACCCAGCGCATCAGCAGATCGAACATGTAGGCGACGACGCCGATCACGACGATGCCCATGATGACGATGTCGGTGCGCAGGAAGTTCGACGCGTTCAGCACCATCTGGCCCAGACCGACGTTGGCTGCGACCATCTCGGCCGCGACCAGCGTGGTCCAGCCGAAGCCGATCGCGATGCGCATGCCGATCAGGATGTCGGGCAGCGCCGACGGCAGGATCACGTGGCGGATCACCTGCCAGTAACTCGCGCCCATCGAGTACGCGGCGTTGATCTGCTCCTGCGAGGCGCTGCGCATGCCGGAGCGTGCGGCCAGCGCGAGCGGTGCGAAGCACGAGAGAAAGATCAGCAGCACCTTGGGCATCTCGTCGATGCCGAACCAGATGATGATCAACGGCAGGTAGGCCAGCGGCGGCAGCGGGCGGTAGAACTCCAGCGGCGGGTCGAAGATGCCGCGCATCACGCGGCTCATGCCCATGCCGATGCCGATCGGGATCGCGGTCACGCAGGCCAGGAAGAACGCCGAGAACACCCGGAACATGCTGGCCAGGAAGTGCTGCCACAGCGGCTTGTCGTTGGCGGTGCCGATCAGGTATTCGTAGAACTGCTGGAACACGGCCTGCGGCGACGGCAGGAACAGCGGCTTGACCCAGCCCATGTTGGTGATCAGCGCCCACAGCGCGAGCAGCGTGATCACGGTGACGACGCTGATGCCGGCGCTGTTGCCCTCGCCGGGCACCTTAAACTTGCTGGTCTTCAGCGGCGCGCCGGTGGCGGGCGCAGTCGCTGGGCCGGCAGCAACGACGGTGGCGGTCAGATCAGGCATGGGCGACCTCGGCAGGCGGTGAGGCCGCGAGCACGGGCTCGCGGTGGTGGATGATGGCCAGCACCTCTTCGCGCAGACGAATGAACTCCGGCTCCGACTTGACCTTGCGCGCGTCGCCGTGGGCCAGGAACTGGCGCGAGAACGGCAGCTCGTCGTAGACGTGCGAGATGCGGCCCGGGCTCGGGCTCATCACGATCAGGCGCGTCGCGAGGAACAGCGCCTCCTCGACCGAGTGGGTGATGAAGAACACCATCTTGTGGGTCGCCGACCAGGCGCGCAGCAGGATCTCCTGCACGGTCTCGCGCGTGAACGCGTCGAGCGCGCCCATCGGCTCGTCCATCAGCAGCACCGCCGGGTCGCTGGCCAGCGCGCGCGCGATGCCCACGCGCTGCTGCATGCCGCCCGAGAGTTCGTAGACCGCGCGCTCGGCGTACTTCTCGAGCCCGACCAGCCCGAGCTTGTCGTTCGCGATCGTGTCGCGCCGCGCCCTGTCGACGCCGTTCAGGCGCAGCCCGAGCGCGACGTTGTCGCGCACGTTCAGCCACGGCATCAGCGCATGCTTCTGGAACACCACGCCGCGGTCGGCGCCGGGGCCGACGACCGGCCGGCCGTCGAGCAGGATCTCGCCGCTGGACGGCGGCAGGAACCCGGCGATCGAGTTCAGCAAGGTCGTCTTGCCGCAGCCCGAGGCGCCGAGCGCGACGACGAAGTCGCCGTCGTGCATCTTCAGGTTGACCGGCGCGAGCGCCTGCAGCATGCCGCCCTTGACGGCGTAGTTGACCGTGAGGTCGCGGATGTCGAGCGTCGGCATCGGTTGTGCTCCTGCGCCCGGCTTACTTGCCGCGCGCCTTCTGCGCGTAGATGCTGGTCACGAACGCGGCGTAGTTGGGCTTGACTTCCTGCACCCGGCCCTGCTCCTTCAGGAACGCCGCGGTGTCGGTCATCGCCTTGGCCGCGCCGCCGCCGAGCCAGGTCGGCGAGAGCTGCTCGTCCAGGCTCGGGAAGCGGTACAGCGCCATCGCCGCCGGCACCCCCGGCGCATCGGCCTTGCTGCGCCTGGCCACGGCCTTGATCTGCGGCGAGTCGACGGTCCACTTCGCGGCATTGGCGCGATAGTCGGCATCGGCCTTCGCGATTGCCTTCACGAGCGCCACCATGAAGCCTTCGTTCTCGGCCGCCCATTTGGCGTTGACGACCAGGCCGTCAAAGGTCGGGAAGCCTTTCTTGCCGATGCTGCCCGAGGTCGCGATGATCTTGCCGTTGGCCTTGACCTTGGTCAGCACCGGGTCCCAGATGAAGGCCGCGTCGATGTCGCCGCGCTCCCAGGCCGCGGCCACCTCGGGCGGACGCAGGTTCATCACGTTGACCTTTCTCGGGTCGACGCCTTCGAGCTTCAGGTCGACCATCAGCTGGTAGTGCGAGGTCGAGACGAAGGGCGTGGCGACCTTCTTGCCGACCAGATCCTTGACGCTGTTGATGCCCGACCCGTTGCGCGCCACCAGCGCCTCGGCGTCGGCGATGTCGTCGAGGATCCAGAACAGCTTGATGTCCTGGCCCTGGCTCGCCGCGGCCGTGACGCCAGCCGAGCCGACCTCGCCGATCTGCACGTCGCCGGAGGCCATCGCGCGAATCACGTCGCCGCCGCCGCCGAACATGCGCCAGTTGATTTTGTAGCCGGTGGCCTTCTCCAGCTCGCCGGACTCCATCACCGTGCGCAGCGGCACCAGCATGTCCTGGTGCGCGAAGGTCACTTCCTTGGTCTGCGCGAGGGCGGCGCCGCCGGCCAGCATCCACACCGCGGCGGCGGCCGCCAGGGTCTTGTTCAGGGTCATGTCGTTGCTCCTAGTTTCGGTTCGTGAGCGGGGCGCGTCGGCGCCATTTCACGGCAATGCGACTGTGCGCGCAACCGGCACTCGCGCGGAAGTACCAGCCACTCGGCGCCCATGGAGCCAGCCCCCCGGGACTTACCCTCGATCGCGTGCGCGCGACCGGCGCGCGCACTGCGGCGGTGCGCCTGCGCCCCGACGAGGCTCGAGAGGTGACCGTTCGAGCCGCGACGGCGGGTCGCGGAACGCCTCGGGATCAGGCCCCGGCGTGGCGCATAGGAGTGGCATGAACGGCAAGAGCGCCAAGGATAGCCGGTGCCGACCGGGGCCGCCACGGCACCGGCTCGCGATGCCTGGCGCCTCACACGAGCGGATCGCGAAGTGCCGACGAGGGCTCGATCGTACGAAGGGTCGGGCCCCGAGCATTCGAACCCTTGCGCCTTCGGTTCCTCGCGTTCTGGCCCCCTTGGTCGCCGCACCGCGCTTGTCGATCGCATGCGCCGGAAAGGTCCCTGGGATTGGCTTCGCTCGTCAGGCAATCGGACGAGATCGGCATGGAATGCGAAACGACTACGCGCGTCGTTCGATGACGGGGAGGCAATGCAGGGGTGCGCAAGCTGCATCTATTTCCTACCCGACCACGGCCACTGCGATCTGCCGGAGCTCAACTTTCCCGTCGATCCGGATTGGTGGTGCCTGCTTTGGCGGTGTTGAGGAAGCGGTGCCTCCACCAACGTGGCGTTGTGATGGGCCGGGATCGGCACCATGGCGGGCTCATGCCTCGGGTCGATGACAAACCGCCTCGACATTGTGACCGTCGGGGCCGATGACGAACGCGCCGTAGTAGTTGGGGTGGTAGCGCGGACGAAGACCCGGTGCGCCATTGTCCTTGGCGCCGGCGGCGAGCGCGGCGCGGTAGAACTCCCGGACCTGTTGTCGATTCGCCGCCGTGAACGCCAAGTGCAACGGCGCAGGCTTCTCGGGGGTTTCAAACAGCCAGAGCGATGGCTTTCCCTTCGGCCCGATCCCGAGGCCGTGTTCGCCCTCCATGACGATGCCTGCACCGAGTGGCTCGAGAGCCGCAAGGAAGAACGCCTTGCTCGCGGCATAGTTGCTGACGCCAAGGCCTATGTGATCAAACATGACGATTCCTTGAGTGGAGAAACTGCCTCGCGCGGCGATGCACAGCAGCAACGCTCCATCGCGAATCGAATGCGACCGCCTTCGACAACTCGACCTGCGTCGGCGCCTCGAACTGCCGCTCCATGAAGTCGAACATGGCTGGCGTCACCTCGAACGCGAAAGTGTCGCCCTGGTTCGAATTCCTCGAAGCGACTCGAGCGCGCCTCAACTCGTGCGGCGCGGTTACGAAGTGCAGTTGCACCGGCAGTCCCTCCGACGCGCAGAGTGAGACGAATCTCGCTCTGTCGCTCATTTTCATGAAGCCCGGATCGAGGATCGCCGTGCCGCCTCGTCTGACGATCTCCGAGGCTGTGGCCCAGATCCGGCGCTCGCAGCGCTGCACTCTTTCCATGATCCAGGAGAAGTCCATCGGCTCTGGCAGATCCGGGCCGAAAAGCGAACCCATTTAGTCGTCGATAAAAAAGCGCGTGCCGTTCATATCGTCTGCAAGCTTGCGAGCGTGAGTCGTCTCCCCGGCTCCTTGTGTGCAGAAGACGATATGAACCATGGCAAAACGCCATTCACTGCTTCCGCTGTGAGGGCTGCTGATTTTGCGCCAGAGGCCCGGCGTTGGAGTCAAGCGGGCCGCGGAGGCGAACGAAGCCCGCCGGCAGGGGCCGCTCGATGGAAGCGCTGGGCCCAGCGGACGATCAGTGCGAGAGCATGGAACAGGGTAGCCAAGAGAACGCCCCGAAGCGGGATGCGAAAAAAATACGTCCGGGCGAGGAAGACGTAGCCGAACAGCAATATCAGGCCAAGCGAGAGAAGGCGAGGTGGAGCGCATTTTGGACCTCGCCTCGGTTACCTGACAAACAGGCGTTCGGTGGGGGAAAGTTCATGGCCTGCCAGCTCTTGCTCGGAGGCCTCGTGAAAGCCAAGCCGCTCGAGCAGGCGGACCGATCTTTGGTTCTCGGCTTCGACGGTAGCGAGAAATCGAGACACGCCGTAGGCGCAGGCAACGTGCTCGAGGACGGCTTGGGTAGCCTGAGTGGCGTAGCCCCGACCCCAATGCCTGGCGGAGAACACGTACCCGACCCAGGCGGTTCCGGTTGAAGTGACAGTGGCCTGAACATAGCCGACAGGAGGCTGACCAGGCCGGCGAACAACCCAATTGAGCCAGCGTTGGCTTCCGTCGGGAGACATGCGCCCTTCGACGCTGGCGTAGACGCCACGAAGATGCTCGATTGAAGGCGGAGGCGGGTAGTCCAGGTAGCGATACAGCTCCGGTTCACTGAGAACGTCGAACATGGCTTCCGCATGGCTCACAACCAGCGGCTCAAGGACGAGTTCACTGGTTACGAGTGCGTGCATGCGCTCTAACGAATGAAAGGGACTTCCCCGTCCCGAGCCAGCCGCGGTGACGCGGCGCACGGCAACAAAGTGCCACGATGGGAAGTGCGAACTTTCATCAACTCACTCGGAAGGGGAAGTCATGTCCATTGTCTTCGTTGGAATCG
>JANXZN010000353.1 GCA_025355545.1 Rhizobacter sp. | reverse complement strand
GCCGATCACGAAGCCGCCGATGATGTTGATGAACAGGATCAGCAGGCCCGCCATCGCGTCGCCGCGCACGTACTTGCTGGCGCCGTCCATCGAGCCGAAGAACTCGGCTTCCTCGCCGACCTCGGCGCGGCGGCGCTTGGCTTCCTTGTCGTCGATCAGGCCGGCGTTGAGGTCGGCGTCGATCGCCATCTGCTTGCCGGGCATCGCATCGAGCGTGAAGCGCGCGCCGACCTCGGCGATGCGCTCGGCGCCCTTCGTGACGACGATGAAGTTGATCACCACCAGGATCGCGAACACGATCAGCCCGACCGCGAAGTTGCCACCGATCAGGAAGTGGCCGAAGGATTCGATCACCGCACCCGCCGCGCCGGCGCCGGTGTGGCCTTCGAGCAGCACGACGCGGGTCGAGGCGACGTTCAGCGACAGCCGCAGCAGCGTCGTCAGCAGGATCACCGCAGGGAACGCCGCGAAGTCGAGCGGCCGCACCATGTAGGCCGCGACCATCATCACCATCAGCGCCATCGCGATGTTGAACGTGAACAGCAGGTCGAGCGCGAAGGCGGGGAGCGGCAGCACCATCATCGCCAGGATCATCACGACCACCAGCGGCGCGGCCATCGAGCGGATCGCCTTCGCGTTGGGGCCGAGCCAGGCCTGAACCTTTGCGAGCATCGGGTTCATTCGTAGACTTCCATGTCGGGAACGGGCTTGTGGTGCGGGTCGAGTTCGGCCGGCACGTTCAGCTCGGGCAGCGCGGCGGGCATCGCGACGCGCCCGGCGAGCGCGGCGCGCAACTGGTAGACGTAGGCCAGCACCTGCGCGACCGCGGCGAACAGCGCGGCCGGGATCTCGCGATCGAGCTCGGCATGCGCGTACAGCGCGCGCGCCAGCACCGGCGCCTGCAGCACCGGCACCTTGGAGTCCTTCGCCAGGTCGCGGATCTTCAGCGCCAGCAGGTCGGCACCCTTCGCGACGACGCGCGGCGCGCCCATCTTCTGGTCGTCGTATTTCAGCGCGACCGCGTAGTGGGTCGGGTTCATCACGATCAGGTCGGCCTTGGGCACCGCGGCCAGCATGCGGCGCTTGACGGTCTCGCGCATGCGCGCCTTGACCTTGGCCTTGACCTCCTGGTTGCCCTCGGCCTCCTTGTGCTCCTGCTTCAGCTCCTGGTGGCTCATCTTCATGCGCACGGCGTGGCGGTGCAGCTGCCAGGGCACGTCGATCAGCGCGAACAGCGCCAGTGCCAGCAGCAGCAGCCCCAGGCCGCCGAGCATGACCTGCGCGGCGCGCGCGATGGCCGTCGGCAGCGGCAGCGCGAGCAGGCCCGCGAACTCGTCGAGGTGGGACCTGAAGTACAGCGCGCCGATGCCGCCCAGGATCAGCGCCAGCAGGCAGGCCTTGAGCGCGTCGACCAGCTTGTCCTTCGAGACGATGCCGACCAGCCCGGTCAGCGGGTTCAGCTTGCCGAACTTCGGAATGAGCGGCTTGAGCGTCCAGTTCCAGCCACCGATCGCGAGCGTCGCGACGACACTGGCGGCCATCATCGCGAACCCCGCCGGCAGCACGACCCAGAGCATCCGCACGGTCATCTCGCCGAGGCGTTCGCCCATGAACTCCGGGTTGCGCACCGCGCCGCCGTCGAAGCGCAGCCCCTGTGACAGCGTCTGCTTCAGCCAGTCCACCAGCTGCGGCGCGAACGCGACCAGCAGCGTGCCGCCGGCGGCGATGGCCACGAAATGACCCCGGTCGCGCGAGCGCACGACCTGGCCGTCCGCGCGCGCCTTGCTCAGCTTGCGGGGTGTGGCGGGTAGCGTGCGGTCCTGGGAGCTTTGGTCGGCCATGGCGGAGCGCCGGTGAGTGGCGCTACGTCATTGTTCCGGGGCGGGCCCGGAACTTGAGGCGGATAAGAGGGGTGAAGGGCGGCCACTTCGCCGCCGCCGGCGGCCCGCCGCTCAGACCAGCGAGAAGCGGTTGCGCCCTTGCTGTTTGGCCTGGTAGAGCGCCGCGTCGGCGAGCGCGAGCAGGTCGGACGCGGACGGCTCGCCGCCGCGGTAGATCGTCACGCCCAGGCTGACGGTGACGGCCAGCGCCTGGCCCTCGAACTCGATGCGCGGCCGCACGCAGGCGACGACCTTGTCGGCCACGCGCCCGAGCTCGAGCACGCCGTCGACCCCTTCGAGCACCAGCACGAACTCGTCGCCGGCCAGGCGCGCGACCAGGTCGGTGGTGCGCACGCAGCGGCCGAGCCGGCGTGCCACCTCGCACAGCACCGCGTCGCCGGCGGCGTGGCCGAGCGAGTCGTTGATGGCCTTGAAGTGGTCGATGTCGAGGAACATCACCGCCAGCGGCCGCATCGTGCGCCGCGTGCGCAGCATCGCACCGCGCAGCGTCTCGTCGAAGTGGCGCCGGTTCGGCAGGCCGGTCAGCGAGTCCACACGCGCGAGCAGCTCGAGCTGGCGTTGGGTCTCGTGCAGCTCGGTCACGTCGAAGGTCAGCGCGTAGAAGCCCTGCACCTTGCCGGCCGGGTCGATGTCGGGCACATAGTTCGATTTCAGGTGTGTGGTGCGGCCGCCGACCTCTTCGGTGTAGACGAACGAGCGCTTCTCGCCGCGCAGGGCCGCCTCGACATGCGGCGCGAGCTTGGCGTAGGTCGCCTCGCCGCGTGTTTCGAGCATCGTGCGGCCGAGCGTCGTGGCCAGGTCGATGCCGAACTCGCGCTGGATGTGCGCGTTCAGGAAGCGGTAGCGCTGGTCGCGGTCGATGTGCGCGATCAACGCCGGCACGCTGTCGGTGACCATGCGCAGTCGCCGCTGGCTGTCGGCCAGCGCCAGCTCGACCGCCTTGCGCTCGGTCACGTCCTGGAAGCTGCCGAACAGGCGCACCGTCTTGCCGTCCACCACCTGCGCCTGGCCCAGTGTGCGCACGGTCAGCGTGCGCCCGGTGCTGGTCTGGCGCGTGAGTTCCAGGTCCCAGGGCGTGCCGTCGGCGATCGCGCGATCGATCGCGGCCTGGATCACCGGCCGGTCCGCCGCGGCATACAGCTCGATGTTGCGCAGCGCCTGCAGCGACGTGCCGGGCTCGACCTCGAGGATGCGGTAGAGCTCGTCGGTCCAGTCGATCTTGCCCGACGCGATGTCGAGCTGCCAGCCGCCGACGCGGGCGAGCGCGCCTACGTGGTCGAGCAACTCGCGGGCATGCGTCAGCGCGAGCCGGTTGCGGATGCGCGTGCCGATGTCCATGTGCGTGCCGACGATGCGCAGCGGCGCGCCGGCCGCGGCGCGCTCGGCGATGATCGCGTGGCACAGCACCCAGACCCAGCTGCCGTCGCGGTGCTGCATGCGGTGTTCGCACGAATAGAACGGGGCCTGGCCGGCGAGGTGCGGCACGATCGCGGCGTTCAGCGCCGGCCAGTCCTCGGGGTGGACCAGCGTGCGCCAGTCGAGACTCGCGGGCCGCTCGGCCGGCGTCGCATAGCCGAGCATCTCATGTTCGCGGTCGTTCGCGGTGAAGCCGCCGTCGGCGACCTGCAGGTCCCACAGCCCGAGGTTGCCGCCGCGCAAGACGAGCTCGAGCAGTTCGGCACTGCGGCGCTGTTCCTCGGCGGCCTGGTCCGACTGGCGCTGCAGCACTTGTGCGTGCTGCCCGGCGGCGAGGGTCGCCAGCCGCAGCTCGAACAGCGCGCCGACCTGGCGCGCCAGCGCCTGCAGCGCACGCCGCTGCGGCGCGTCGAGCCGGCGCGGCTCGACATCGATCACGCAGACGGTGCCCAGCGCCTGCCCGCTCGCCGTCAGGATCGGGGCGCCGGCGTAGAAGCGGATGTGCGGCGCGCCGGTGACGAGCGGGTTGTCGCGGAAGCGCGCGTCCTTTGCGGCGTCCTCGACGACGAAGACCGGCTCATCCGCGACGATCGCGTGCGCGCAGAACGCGAGATCGCGATGCGTCTGCTCGGCCTCGAGACCGACGCGCGCCTTGAACCACTGGCGGTCGCTGTCGACCAGCGACACCAGGCTGATCGGCGTGCCGCAGATCTGCGCGGCGAGCAGCACGATGTCGTCGTAGACCGGCTCGGGCAGCGTGTCGAGCACGCGCAACTCCTGCAGCGCGGCCAGGCGCGCCGCTTCGTCGCGGGCGGGTGTGGCGGGAACGGCAGGCATCCTGGGGGCGGGGTCGTGGTGGCGGCCCCGATTGTGCAGCCCCGGCTCAGCCCCGGTCATGGTCAGGTCCGGGGCCGGCGAGTGCTCAGAAGCCGGGGGTGGCGAGCAGATCATCGACCTCGCCCTGATTGGCGACGACGCCGCTGCGCCCTTGCCGGCTCACGACCGGCCCGTTCGGGATCGCCGACTCGACGCGCTGCGCCTGTTCGAGCGGCGCGAGCACCGCCAGGTCATCCATCTTCATGTGCTTGTACTCCGAGCGGTTGCTCACGCCGTGGCGGGGAGCTTCTGCATGGTCTTCTGCACCTTCGCTTCCAGCGTGGCCTTGGTGAAGGGCTTCACGATGTAGCCGGCAGCGCCGTCCTTCGCGGCGCGCACGATGTCTTCCTTGCGCGCCTCGGCGGTGACCATCAGCACCGGCAGGTGCTTGAGGCCGTCGTCGGCCTTGACGGCACCGAGCAGCTCGAAGCCGTTCATCACCGGCATGTCGATGTCGCACACGACGAAATCGAACTTGCCGCGCTGACGCATGGTCAGCGCGACCGCGCCGTCTTCGGCCTCTTCCGCGTTGACGTAGCCGATCTCCTTCAACAGGCCGCGCACGATGCGGCGCATGGTCGAGAAGTCGTCGACGATCAGAAATTTCATGTCGGTGGGGTTGCTCATGGCGCGCCTCGCGGGTCACTCCGGAATCCGGGCCGGACACAGGGTGTTTATAGGGTGATGGGGACCGGAATTGAGCGCGGGGCGAGCACTTCCTTGATGGCTTCGGGGGCCTCTTCGTCGTCGTCGGTCTTCAGGCGCAGCAGGCGATCCTCGGCCTCGCGGTTCATCACGATGATGCTGATGCGCCGGTTCACCGGGCTGCTCGGGTCGTTGGCCTCGAACAGCACGCTCGAGGCCAGGCCCTGCACCAGCAGCACGCGCTCGTCGGGCAGGCCGCCGGCGCCGAGTTCGCGCCGCGAGGCGTTCGCGCGGTCGCTCGAGAGCTCCCAGTTGCTGTAGCCGCGCTCGCCACCACCGAAGGGCTGGGCATCGGTGTGGCCTTCGAGCGTGAGCCGGTTCGGCACCTCGGCGAGCACCGCGCCGATCTCGCGCAGCAGGTCGCGCATGTACGGTTTGACGATCGCGCTGCCGCTGTCGAACATCGCCCGGTTCTGCTCGTCGACGATCTGGATGCGCAGGCCGTCGCGCGTCATCTCCAGCCGAATCTGCGACTTCAGCGCGGCCAGCTTCGGGCTGGCCGCAATCACGTCCTCGACCTTCTTCTTCAGCGATTCGAGGCGCGCGATCTCGGCGCGGCGCTGGTCGGCCTTCAGGGCCTTGAGCTGCAAGGTCTTGCGCTTGGCCTCGATGTCGCCCTTCTTGACCTGGCCGTCGGCGCGCGACAGGTCGGTGCCGCCGCCCTTGAGCACGCTCGACGAATCGCCCGAGCCGGAGCCGCCGCCGAGCAGCGAAACCTTCAGCGGCGAGTTGAAATAGTCGGCGATGCCCTTCTTGTCGCCCTCGGCCGTCGAGCCGAGCAGCCACATGAGCAGGAAGAACGCCATCATCGCGGTCACGAAGTCGGCATACGCGATCTTCCAGGCGCCGCCGTGATGACCGTGGCCGCCCTTCTTGATGCGCTTGATGATGATCGGCTGCAGCTTCTTCGAATCTCCGGACATCGCGGGCTCCTACTTCTTGCCTTTGACATGGCCTTCGAGTTCGGCGAAGGTCGGCCGGTCACCCGAATACAGCACCTTGCGGCCGAACTCGACCGCGACCTGCGGTGCGTAGCCCTGCATGCTCGCGAGCAAGGTGGTCTTGATGCACTGCAGCTCCTTCGAGCCGTCCTCGACCTTCTGCTCCAGCAGGCCGCCGAGCGGCTCGACGAAGGCGTAGGCCAGCAGGATGCCGAGGAAGGTGCCGACCAGCGCCGAGCCGATCATCGCGCCCAGCACCGCCGGCGGCTGGCCGACCGAGCCCATGGTGTTGACCACGCCGAGCACCGCCGCGACGATGCCGAAGGCCGGCAAGCCGCCGGCCACGCGCGCGATCGCGGCGACGGCCGCGTGCTCCTCGGCGTGGTGGGTCTCGATCTCGCTGTCCATCAGGCTTTCGATCTCGTGCGCATTGAGGTTGCCGGAGACCATCATGCGCAGGTAGTCGGTGATGAACTCGACCACATGGTGGTCGTTGCCGACCACCGTGTACTTCTGGAAGATCGGCGAGCTGTGGGGCTCCTCGACGTCCTTCTCGATCGACATCAGCCCTTCCTTGCGGGCCTTTTGCAGGATGTCGTAGAGCAGCGCCATCATTTCCATGTAGCGCGCCTTGCTGTACTTGCTGCCCTTGAAGCAGCGACCCAGGCCGGCCAGTGAGGCCTTGATCACCTTCATCTGGTTGTTCGCCAGGAACGCGCCGAGCGCCGCGCCGAGGATCGTGACCAGCTCGAACGGCAGCGCGTGCATGATCACGCCGATGTTGCCGCCGTGGACGATGTAGACCCCGAAGATGCAAGCCAGTGCCAAGCCCCAGCCGACGAGAACGAACATGGTTTGAAAGGTCCGTGTGTGTGTGGGCACCCCCACCGCGGTGCGCCCGATCCCTGTCGCTTTATCGGCGGCTCGGGCCGTGGCTTGAGTCTGTGGCGGGCGCAGCTTCGACGATGCGCGCATCAGCCCGGCCTTGACCCCTCAAACGAAAAGACGCGGACACGGCCGCGGACACGGCCAAAAAAAACGAGCCCCGAAGGACCCGTTCTGAAGACACATCACTGTGCCAGGAGGAGACAAGCAGTAAACGGGTACGTTGAACTTTCTATCGGCGGCGCGTGGCGGAACTCGAGGGCTCAGTGCATCTGGATGGCGCCGGCCGCCTTGCCCTTGCCGGCACGCGCCGGCGGGCTGCACAGGCCGCAGACGTAGTGCTTGGCGATCTCGTGCGGGTGGGTGACGAAGTGGCCGCCGCACTTGGAGCACTTGGTCATCGTCAGCATGCCGTTGTCGACGAACTTGACGAGGCGCCAGGCGCGCGTCACCGACAGCAGCGCCTCCAGGCCCTGCGCGGTGGTCTGTTCCTGGTAGAGCTGGTAGGCCTTGATGACGGTGTCGATCTCGTCCATCTCGGCGACCTTGTTCAGGTATTCGTGGATATTCAGGAACAGCGACGCATGGATATTGGGTTGCCAGGTCATGAACCAGTCGGTCGAGAACGGCAGCTGGCCCTTGCTCGGCGACTTGCCGGCCACTTCCTTGTACAGGCGCAGCAGGCGCTCGTACGACAGGTCGGTCTCCGACTCGAGCACCTGCAGGCGGGCGCCGAGGTTGATCAGCGTGACCGCACGGTTGATCTGTTTGGCTTCGGTGAGGATGCTCTTGACTCGCATGATCGTGCTCCTGGCGCTGTACTTGCAGGGATCGGGATCAGGCGGCCTCTTGATGGCGGCCGGCCATCAGGATCGAAGCGTGCAGGCGCGAGGTCGTGTCGTTCGCGGCCCTCTTGCCGTGATTCGTCAGCAGGCCCCAGACCAGGTCGTCGTCGATGCGGAACTTGCACAGCAAGGTGTTGCCCGAGGCGACCTTCATCATCTGGGTCGGCGTCAGCAGCGCGATCATCGCGGCGCTGTCTTCGCTGACGCCGAGGCGGAACAGGGCTTGCTCCTTGTCGGAACGGATCAGGCTTTGCGCCAGCATCAGGTACGACAGATTGGCTTCGCGAATCTCGGTGAGGATCTGGTCTGCGTTCATGGGGTCTGCTCCGGTCGGTGTCGTTGCTGGGTGTCGTTGTGCGTTGTGTGTGTGTCAACGTGAAACGGATTGTGAAGACCCGATCAGGCCGAGAACATCAGGTCAGTTCTGTCGCTTGAGTCCTTGTTCTTCCCTGCACCTTGTCAGGCAACTTCCTACAGGCCCGTCGCGGCCCGGCCGGAGATGCAGCGCGAATCGGGCCCATATCGGCCCATCGCGGTGCATGCCGCGTTCCTAAACTGGCCGCCATCCAAATGAGGCGTGCGCACTGCCGAATGCCTCTGCTGCAATGGCTCGCGGGCCCGGAGGCAAGGGAATGGACTGTCTGATCGTTGGGGCCGGATTCGCCGGCGCAGTGTGCGCCCGTGAACTGGCGGACGCCGGCCACACGGTGCTCGTCATCGACAAACGCAAGCACATCGCCGGCAACGCCTACGACCGGCTCGACGCCCACGGTGTGCTGATCCACCAGTACGGGCCGCACATCTTCCACACCAACAGCGACAAGGTGTTCGAGTACCTGTCGCGCTTCACCGAGTGGCGGCCCTACGAGCACCGCGTGCTGGCCGTGCCCGACGTGCGCAGCGGCCGCAGCTACCCGCTGCCGATCAACCGCACCACGATCAACCAGCTCTACGGGCTGGACCTGGACGAAGCCGGCATCGCCGCCTTCCTCGAGCGTTCGCGCGAGCCGCGCGACCCGATCCGGACCTCGGAAGACGTGGTGCTCAACTCGGTTGGCCCCGACCTGTGCAACAAGTTCTTCCGCGGCTACACGCGCAAGCAGTGGGGGCGGGACCTGTCGGAGCTCAGCGGCGGCGTGGCCGCGCGCATCCCGACGCGCTGCAACGACGACGACCGCTATTTCACCGACCGCTTCCAGGCCATGCCGCTGCATGGCTACACCGCGATGTTCGAGCGATTGCTCGACCACCCCGGGATCGACGTGCGCACCGGCATCGCCTACGAGCAGATCGTCTCGAGCGCGGACTGCCGCATGACGATCTTCAGCGGCCCGATCGACGCGTACTACGATCACCGCTTCGGGCCCCTGCCGTACCGCTCGCTGCGCTTCGAGCACGAGCACCTGGCCGGCACCGCGCAGCTGCAGAGCGTGGGCACCGTGAACTACCCGAACGACCACGACTACACCCGCATCACCGAATTCAAGCACCTGACCGGCCAGCAGCACGCCGGCAGCTCGATCGTGCGCGAATACCCGAGCGCCGACGGCGACCCGTACTACCCGATCCCGAACCCCGCCAACGAGGCGCTGTTCAAGCGCTACGAGGCATTGGCCGAGGCCGAGAACGATGTGTACTTCATCGGCCGGCTCGCGCAGTACCGCTACTACAACATGGACCAGGTGGTGGCCGCCGCGCTCGCGCTGAGCCGGCGCCTGAACGCGGAGCACGCGGTCACGCCGGCCCACGCCCACTACCAGACGACCGCATCGGCGGCGTTGGGCGCCTGACGGCCCGACGGCGCGCGAGACGCACGCGTTTGCGCCGTCCTGTCACCCCTTCGTCATGCCGCCCGCTGCCTAGTCGGATGCGCCGCCGCACCGACGTCAGTGCGCGCCGTTGCGGTGGGATTCGATCGCGGCGGGCGGCAACCCGCGGGACCAGCGATCGAAGAGTTGCGCGAACAGCGTTTCGAGATTGGCCGTGAAGCGGGCGTTGTCGAACAGGGGCAGCGACAGCGGGTCCGACAGGTGGACGCGAATGTCGCGCATCGCGACCTCGTCGTTGGCCAGAAGGATCGCCAGACGCTCGTAGTCCTGTTCGTCGGCGACCACCAGATCGGGCAGCCCGACCGCATGCAACAGGCTGGCCGCCACGCGCGCCGAGAAACTGCGCCCGATCTGCGTCAGCACCGGCAGGCCCATCCACAGCGCGTCGCTGCAAGTGGTGTGCGCGCCGTACGGGAAGGTGTCGAGGAACAGGTCGGCCAGTGGCAGCCGCGCCAGGTGCTCGGTCGGCGCCACGAAGGGCGCGAAGACGACGCGCCCGGAAGCGATGCCGCGTGCCGCGGCCTGGGCCCGCAGCGCGTTCTGGATCTGTTGCTGCGGCACCAGCAGCCACAGCACGCTGCCGGGCACCGCGTGCAGGATGCGGCACCAGCGCGCGAACACCGGTTCGGTGATCTTGTAGCTCTGGTTGAAGCAGGCGTAGACGAACGCGCCCTCGGGCAGGCCGGCGGCGGCGCGGGTCGAGGCTTCGGGGTGCTCGCGCAGTTCGTCGGTGGGCTCGTAGCACAGCGGCAGCTGCGCGATCTTCTCGCTGAAGTCGTCGGCATGGGCGAGCGGTGTCAGCACCGGGTCGCCGATCACGTAGTCGATGAAGTCGGAGCCGGTCGTGCTCGGGTAAGCCAGCCACAGCACCTGCACCGGCGCCGGTCGCAGCGCGAACACGCTCAGGCGCGAACTCGCGGTGTAGCCGCTCAGGTCGACCAGGATCGCGACGCCGTCGTCGCGGATGCGCCTCGCCTGCTCGGCCACCGACATCTCCCCGCACTCAACGAAGTGGTCCACGGCGGCCTGCAGCCGCCGGCGCAGCGGGCTGTCGTCGTTGCGGCCGTGCGAATACAGCGTGAGCTCGAAGCGCGAGCGGTCCAGGCGCTCGAGCGTGCGCACCAGCAGCATGCTGGTGGCGTGGCTGCGGAAGTCGGCCGAGACGAAGCCGATGAGGCAGCGCGCGCTCGCCAGCACTGCGGGGTAGCCGTCGGGGCCGGGATCGGGCGCGACCCAGGCGCCGTCGAATTGGCCGCTGCGTGCCTCGCGCGCCAGATGCCGTGCGGCCACCGCCGCGGCCTGGCGGTGCATCGCCGCATCGTCGTTCAGCGACAGCAGGCAGAACGGGCTGAAGCCGGGCGCGCCGCCGCCTTCGCCCAGGCACAGCATCGCCTGCGCCAGACGCGGTTCGTCGGCGGCGACGGCGGCCCAGTCGCAGGCCCAGGCGCTGTAGTGCGCGCTGTAGATCGCCGAGCCGAGCTGTGGCTCGAGCAGACTGACGGTGCGAAAGCATTCCGAAGCATCGGCGTGACGCAGCAGGTTGGCGAGCGCGAAACCGAGCTGCTGATAGGCCTCGATGTGCGCCGGCGTCCGTGCCAGCAGCGCGAGGAAGGTCGCCGCCGCGGCCTGCCAGGCGCCCAGCGCCATCTGCAGCGTGCCTTCGAGCAGCAGGTGCTGCTCGTCGCGGGCGACCTCGGCGTGCAGCGACTGCAGCACCTGCAGCGCCTGCGCGTGCCGGTTCTGACTGCGCAGCAGCTCGGCCCACAGGTGGCAGGCCAGGATGTTGCGCGGGTCGAGTTCGAACCCGTACCGGGCGCAGCGCAACGCCTCGTCGACGCGGCGCTGGCGGCGTCGCACGCTGCCCAGGTTGAGCCAGTACAGTGCATTGCGCGGCGCCAGTCGCACGGCGCGCTCCAGGGCGGCGGCGGCGGCGTCCAGACGACCTTCGCGCGCCAGCGCGACGCCGCGGCTCCAATGCTGCTGGCCGGGTTCGGGCGCCCCGGCAGCAATGCGCAGCGAGGCGGCACGGGAAGCGGGCGTGGCGGGGGCGGCAAGCGACATGGAAGACCTTCGAGTCCGGGCCGGCACAGGGCGTGCCGGCGTGCGCGGCCAGTCTAGAAGTGCGGCCGCGCCGCCGGTCGGCGGAATTGGCCGCGATTGCCGCCCCTCATCGCCCTGGCCCGCGCCTGGTCACGCTGCGCCGCCGCGCGGGGCTGCACGCTCGAGCCCGGCGCGGAGGTGCCGAAACAGCCCTCGCGGCGGCGCGGAATCGACTTTCAAAACGCTCAACAGAGCCGGAAATAGTCCCCATATTTCGCTTGACAAGTTTCCTCAAGTCGCCGGATGACCCTCCGATAACCACTCCAACGGCGACGAGGAATCGGAACCGGGGTCCGGAGTAAGCGGCCAACGTTTCGCGGCAAGGCAGCACACGACAAGCCTTCCACGAGAGCAGCGGATGACTCACGCCGGGCGCAGCAAGCCAGAGGCCTCAACGCCGATGGCGGCTCGAAGCAAATTGCGGTGCCGCAGGGTTCAATGATTTGCCAGGGCAATGCCGGCGTCCAAGCCGGAAGTCATTTCAACCGAATGGAGATTCCAACATGACCATGTCAGTCAATACCAATCTGTTCTCGATGAACGCCCAGCGCAACCTGAGCCACTCGCAGTCGTCGCTGGCGACCTCGATGCAGCGCCTGTCTTCGGGCCTGCGCATCAACTCCGCCGCCGACGACTCCGCCGGCCTGGCGATCTCGCAGCGCATGAACGCCCAGGTTCGCGGCATGAACGTCGCGATCCGCAACGCCAACGACGGCATCTCGCTGTCGCAGACCGCCGACGGCGCGCTGGCTTCGGTCGGCGACTCGCTGCAGCGCATGCGTGAACTGGCCGTGCAGGCGCGCAATTCGACCAACAGCAACTCCGACAAGGAATCGCTGAACCTCGAGTTCTCGCAGCTCAGCGCGGAAATCAGCCGCGTGCTCGGCGGCACGACCTTCAACGGCAAGGCCATCCTCGGCGCCGACGCCGCCACGCTGACCTTCCAGGTCGGCGCGAACGTGACGACCAACGACTCGATCGACATCACGACGACCAACCTGACCGCCGACTCGAAGATCACGACCGTGACCGGCGCCTCGATCGGCAGCGGCGCCGATGCGACCGCGATCGCCACCGTGATCACCAACATCGACACCGCGATCGACGACATCAACAGCCAGCGCGCCACCTTTGGCGCTTCGCAGAACCGCTTCAACTCGGTGGTGAAGAACCTGCAGAGCTCGGTCGAGAACCAGTCGGCCGCGGCCAGCCGCATCACCGACGCCGACTTCGCGATGGAAACCGCGAACATGTCGCGTGCCCAGATCCTGCAGCAGGCCGGCACCGCGATGGTGGCACAGGCCAACATGCTGCCGCAGAGCGTGCTCAAGCTGCTGCAGTAAGCCCGGCCCTGCCTTCGGCGCGAGCCGAGGGCGAGCCCCTGCCCTCGAGGCCCCGCA
>JANXZN010000315.1 GCA_025355545.1 Rhizobacter sp. | reverse complement strand
CGTCAATTTCTTCGCTACAGTTTGGTTTCGGCATTGCCCGCTCGTTCATCAAGATTCGACACCTCGATAAACGGGCATCCAAAGGGCAATGCCGTCCTCGTTTCTACGGGGGAGCGTGAAATATCCGGGCTAGCAGCGACGTCTCCCGAAAGCCGTTGGGAAAACTCTTGCTGATGACCGTCTCGCCAGCAGCGGGCAACACGCTCGGATGGATGTCCACCCCCGGCGTGTTCGGGCGGAAGAAGGTCGCCGTCGGTCGTGTCGACAGGTGCTGGACATGAAAGACCGGCCACGCGCATTCGCGAAACCGTGCCAGCAGCATGGCAGCGTGACTCGACGCGCGATCGGCCGCGACCAGTTCCATCGCTCCGCCTGGAAAGTAGTCGTTCTGGATGTCGATAAGCAGCAGTGCAGTGCGCATTTCGTGCTCCGCGGTGTGGAAGTGCAGGAGGGCGGCGACGAGCCTGGCGTTTGAACCGAATGCGCGCGCCCGGTTCGATCGACGGTTCACGCGCCGATGCTGAACCGCACGGGCTGGGTCGTCCCGCCCTTGCGCCGGACGACGACGGTGCCAGCCAGTTTGTCGTGCCACCCCTGCTTGCGCGGATCGAACGCGACCCACAGCAGCCCGAGACAGAGCGGCACGGTGGCAACGAAGTATCCGAGGTATCGGCCGATCAACTGGCCAGTGGAGGGCTTGCCGCCCGTCCTGGCGTCAACGACCCGCGCCCCGATGGCCATCTTTCCCGGCGTCGCCTGTCGTGCGACCCAGAACAGGACGACGGCAACTGCCGGAGCGATCCATGAGAGCAGAAAGTCCGCCGGGCCTTGAATGAACCTGGCGCTGTCCCAGTAGGCACGCCCGTAGATCGCGGTGAGGAGCGGCAAGATGAGCGCGCACAGAAGCGCGGTATCGATGAGCGAGGCCCAGACCCGAAGCCAGAAGCCGGCGTATTCAATGTCGGTTGCGTCCATGCTCGGACCCCAGTGTCGGCGACGTTTGACTTGATCGGACCGCGCAGGATTCTCGGCCTGTGCGGTGCGCGCCGCGGCTGCAATGAGTGGACCTTGTCGCGTCACTTGCCGAAGATGTAGCTCAGGGGCACCCACGCATAGCCATCGCCGCTCGCTCGAAGTTTCCCGATGCCCGGAAACGCAACGTGTGCCGCGGCCACATAGTACCGGTGGCTCGCCACGTCGGCAAAAACGGTCTGGCGCTGTTGCGCCGACTGCCTTGTGCTCCATTCCGTCTGAAACGTTGCGGACGGGAGAGGGAATTGCACGGCCGCAACGTGCATCAGGTCTCCCCAGACCAGCATGCGTTCGCCGCCACTTTCGACGACGTAGATCGTATGGCCCGGCGTGTGACCCGGCGCCGGCATGGCGCGCACCCCCGGGATCAATTCCGTTTCGCCGTCGAATGGCTTGAACTTCCCTGATGCGAGGTAGGGCTTGAATATGGACATCGCGCTCTCGTAGTCCTCTCTTTCGTCGGCCGGCGCCGCATTCATCTGGTCCTCGCTCAGGTAGCGAGCGGCCTCGCGCGCATTTGCGCGAATGGTGGCGTTCGGGAAGCTCGGTCGGCTATCACGCATCAATCCACCGATGTGATCGGTGTGCATGTGGGTGAGGTAGATTTCCTCCACCTGCTCCGCTGAATAGCCGGATGCCCGAAGGTTGGAAAGCAACTTGCCGAGCCTCGGACCAAACATCTGCGACGTGCCGGTGCCGGTGTCGATCAGGACGAGTCTCGTCCCGGTGTTCACCAGGAATGCATTGACGGTCAATTCCACGTTGGTGGACAGGTAGCTTCGCGCGAGCAGGGAGCGGATGCGACCCGGATCGACTTTCGGGAAGACCTTGTCGACCGGCAATTCGAGCGTGCCGTCCGAGAGCGCCGTGACCTCGAAGGCCCCGAGCTTCATGCGGTACCAACCCGGTGTCTCGTCCTTCGACATCGGAGCTTGCGCGAGCGCACCCGATACCGCGATGACGCCGAAGATTCCAGCAACGCATGATTTGAAGCGGGAAAGGAATGTTGGCATTGAGTGTTCCCAAGATGAGGATGAATGTTTGCACATCGCACCGCCGCGACCGAGCCGTGTCGGGCAGGCAAGCTCAATCCAGCACGACCTCCGTGCGCACCACCCCTGCCCGCTCGGCCTGCGCGGTCAGCGCGAGGTGCGTGCCCTTGGGCGCGCGCACGACCCACTCGACGACCGCGCGGTCGCCGGTGACTTCGCGGTTCGGCAGGAAGGCCTGCAGCGACGCCTTGGGCGCGTGCCCTTCGAGCTGCGGCCCTTCGACTCTCGGCTTGCCGCCGATCAGCGCGATCTCGGGCTTGCCGGGCGGCAGGTGGATCTCGAAGATCACGCCGCGCACCACCTTGCGCGCCAGCGCCCGCTTGCTCACGTAGGCCGGCAGCCAGCCGCTGTTGCCGACCGCGAAGCGGACGCGCCAGGTGTCGGGCCCGAGCGCGCGCACCTCGGTGCGCAGCAGCTCGAGCTTGGGCAGGCTCAGCGCGATCTGCGTCATCCAGGCCGGGAAGCGCGCGACCTCGCGCTCGCGCAAATGCGGCGGCGGGTTGCGCCAGAAATTCATCTTGTCCCAGCCGCCGATCTCGACCGGGCCGAGCTGCGGGTGCATGAAGGGCTTCCAGTCGATGTGGGCCTCGCCGGCGCACTGCTCGTCGCTCCATTTCAGCAGCTTCAGGTCGTCTTCGACCGGGTGGTCGCGGTACCAGTCGACCCACTTGTAGTCGGTGATGCCGGCGGCCTTGTTCGGGCCCCACAGCTCGACCACCCAGAACAGCGCGCCGAGGTGCTCGTAGAGCCAGTCCTGCGTGCCGCCGATCGTTTCCTTCGGGTGGTACTTGAAATCGTGCCAGATGCTGATCGCCGGGTAGCCGGTGAGCTCGGTGCCGAGCGTGCTGAAGCGCTTGATGGCCCACAGGTCCTCGGGGATCATGTCGTCGTCGCTCATCGTGCCCATCGGCCGCAGGATCACGCCGCTGTGCGTGTGGTAGCTGATGGCCGCGCCGATGTTCGGGTGCGCGAGCACGAAGTCGACCATCGCCTTGACCTCGGGCTCGCTCGCCGGGTAGTCGCCGGCGCCGGGCTGCTCGAACTCCTGGCGCCAGAAGGCCGGGAAGTTGCGGTTCAGGTCCAGGCCCTCGGGATCCTTGTTGACCTTGATCGTCAGGCCGTCGTAGTTGGTCAGTGTGCCCTCGGGCATCAGCCGGTAGTACTCGCCGCCGAACTCGCCGGGCCGGCGCGGCACCATCAGGCGCGCGTCGCGCTCGCATTTCTTGTAGGCGCCGTGCGGGTCGGGGATGCGCATGAAGAGCACGCGGCCGTCGCCGTCGACGTCTTCCACCGTCAAGCCGTCGACATGCTCCTCGTCATGCGGGTAGCGCCGCGTGCTCGAGCGGATGTGGCGGGGCCTGTCGCCCAGCGCGAGCTCGGCGCCGTCGGGGTTCAGGCGCGGGCACAGGTAGACCACGCGCGTGTCGAGCAGGTGGGTGATTTGCGCATCGACCCCGAAGCCGGTGACGAGCTGGTGAAGGTAGTACAGCACCGCGGTGCTCGCGGTCAGCTCGGCGGCGTGGATGTTGCCGTCGGCCCAGAACGCGGGCTTGTCGGTGTCAGGGCCGGTCGCGGTGTTGGTGACGCTGGCGACCCAGATGTCGCGGCCCTCGAAGCTCTTGCCGATCGAGGCCACCGCGACCAGCTCGGGGTGCGCGTCGGCGTAGTCGAACAGCAGCCGGGTCAGCTCGTCGTGGCGGTAGAAGGTGTCGAAACTCGGGCTGGGTGTGGCGGGCGTGGTCATGTCGGGCGCGGGTCGGTTCGTGGTCGATGGGCCCGCCGCTCACTGGCCGCGGAACAGGCCCTGGAAATGGCGTGAGACCGGCAGCTTCTCGCTGCGGCCGCGCAGGGTCAGCACCATGTTGCCTTCGTCGATGCGCACGGCGCTGGCGATGCAGCGCTGGTTCACGATCACCGCGCGGTGGATCTGCCAGAAGCGCGCCGCATCGAGCTGCGCGATCAGCTCTTTCAGCGGCGTGCGGATCAGCACCTCGGCGTCGACGCCGGCCTCGCGGTAGACGACGCGCGTGTAGCGGCTGTCGGATTCGAAGTAGACGACGTCGGCGACGCGCACCAGCCGCACCTCCTTGCCGATGCCGGCCTGGATGACCTCGAGCGGCGCCGGCTTGAGCACGTAGTCGACGGCGCCGGCGTCGAACGCGGCCAGCGCGTGGTCGCCGTGGGCGGTGACGAACACGACCTGTGCACGCGCGCCGATGCGCTGCGCGACCTCGATGCCGGTCAGCCCCGGCATGCGCACATCGAGAAAGCAGACCGCGGGCTCGTGCTCGAGAAACGCGTCCCAGGCGTCGACGCCGTTGGCGCATTCCTGCACCACCCTTAACCCGGGCCAGGCGCCGCGCAAGGCCATCAGCAACTGCGCGCGCGGGGCTTCCTCGTCATCGGCAATCAGGGCGGTGGGCATGCGGCAAACCGTGGGCAACGTGAGCGCGCAGTGTGCACGATTTCACCGCGGCTGCGGCCACCGGATCAGGGGTGCACGCGCAGGCAAACCTCGGTGCCCGGGCCGTCGGCGCGCGGGCGCACAAGCAGCTCGGCGCGCGTGTCGAACTGGTGCCGCAGGCGCTCGCGGCTGTTGGTCAGGCCGACGCCTTCGGCGCCGCCGCCGAGCCCGGCCGCGAGACCCGCGCCGTCGTCGAGCACGCGCAGCTCGAACACGCCCTTCGCAGTGTCGAGATGGCGCGCGATCACCTGCACCTCGCCGCCGTGCAGCTGCGGCTCGATGCCGTGCTCGACCGCGTTCTCGACCAGCGTGACCAGCAGCCCGGGCGGCAGCCGCTGGCCCAGGCGCGACTGCATGATCGCAAGGTAGTGACGCACCAGCGCGCACTCCTGCGCCAGCGTCACGCCGTCGCGCAGCATCAGCTCGGTCGAGCCGCGCAGGAAGCCGGTCAGCGCGCGCAGCAGCGGCGCCGCGCGCGCGTCGCCGACATCGACCCAGTGCTGCAACGCCGCCAGCAGCACCGCCGACACCCCGGCGACCCAGGGTGTCAGCCCCGAGAGCGAGAGCCCGAACGTGGTGCCGACGATGCCGCAGACCACGCCGATCCACATGCCGACCGCCTTTGCGCTGAGCAGGAACTTGTCGCGCTCCACGATCAGACCGAAGGTTTCGGCATCGAGCTTCCGGTAGCGCGGCAGCATGCGCGTCAGCCAGAAACGCTGGATCGGGTTCAGCGGGCCGGCAAGGGGGTCTTGAATCATGGCCGCAGTGTAGGAAGCGGAGGTGGGCGCGTGGCCCGCGCTGCGGCGGACGGCCGAATCCGTGCCACGAACGGCCGGCTCAGACCGCCAGCGGCGCGCCGTCGACGAAGACGCGCAGCTCGCCGGGGGCGAACTCGGTCCATGCCTCGTCCTTCGTCAGCGGCTCGGTCACGATCACCGCGACCCGGTCGCGCGCCGAGGTGTGCTCGGCGAAGTCGACCGTCATGTCCTCGTCCTGCAGCGAGGCACGCCTGAACGGGTGCTGGCGCACCAGGTGGTGCAGGTGCGTCGAGCAGTGCGCCCACAGCGCCTGGCCGTTGCTGAGCATGAAGTTGAAGCTGCCGTGCGCGGCCGGCACCGACGCGAGTTCGCGCAGCGTCGCCGTGAGTTCCTCGATCGATGGCACGCTCGCGTGCGCCTTCGCAAGCTCCTGCATCATCCAGCAGAACGCGCGCTCGCTGTCGGTCTCGCCGACCGGGCGGAACGCGCCGTGCAGGCGCGGGTTGAAGCCCTTCAGGTCGCCGTTGTGCGCGAACACCCAGTAGCGCCCCCACAGCTCGCGCACGAAGGGGTGCGTGTTCGCCAAGGTCACGCGGCCCTGCGTCGCCTTGCGGATGTGGGCGACGATGTGCTCGCTGCGGATCGGGTAGCGCCGCACCATCTCGGCCACCGGCGACTGGTGCGCGCTTTGCGCGTCGACCATCAGGCGCACGCCGGCGCCCTCGAAGAAGGCGATGCCGAAGCCGTCCTTGTGCTCGTGGGCGCGGGTGGCGAAGCCGGTGAAGCTGAACATCACGTCGGTCGGCGTGTTCGCGTTCATGCCGAGCAGCTGGCACATGTCAGTGCCGCCCGGCCGCCCGAAGGTACTGACGCACCCCGCGGGGGGGCCGCGAACGAAGTGAGCGTGGGAGCTTCATCTCGCGGCGCTACTCCGTGAACACGCGCACCATGCCGCGCACGGTGACCAGGTGGCCGGGGTTGCTGGTCTCGTTGAGCACGCCGCTCATGCGCCGCAGCAGGCGCGGGCTCCTGTTGGCGCGCCAGATCAACAGGTCGCTGAGCCAAGGATAGCGGTTCACCAGGTTGGCGCGCTGGTACAGGTCGAAGCGCGGCTTGAGCGCACGCAGCCGCGCTTCGTAGTCGGCGCGCACGCGCGCGTCGGCATCGACCGCCGCGCCGGCGGCCAGCACCGCCTCGGCGGCGAGGATGCCGGTCTCGAGCGCCTTGCCGATGCCCTCGCCGGTGAACGAGTAGGTGCTGCCCGCGGCCTCGCCGACGACCAGCAGCCCGGGCCGGGTGTAGCGCGCGCCTTCCAGGGTGCAGCGCAGCGGCGCGCCCTTCATGGCTCCGAGCAGCGTGCCGCCCTGCATCAGCGCGCGCGCCGGCGCATAGACGCGCTGGAAGTCGTCCATCACCTGGCGCAGGTTCAGTTCGCGCTTCGTCAATTTGCCGTTCCTGTACTCGGTGTGGCTGTCGGCGATGCCCACGCCGACGTTGAAGACACCGTCGCGGCACGGAAAGATCCAGCCGTATCCGGGCGTGAGCGCGCGGTGCCAGACGATCTCGAGCGCCGTGATGCGCCCGACCATCGCGTCGTTCTTGACGTAGCCGCGCAGCGCCATGCCGCTGGGCGTGCGGCGCTGCGACATGCCGGCCGCGAGCAGCGCCTGCGGCACCGCGCCGGTGGCCAGCAGCAGCCAGCGCGCACGGATCTCGCGCGTCGCCTGCCCATGCTGCAGCCCAGCGCCGACGACCGTGCCGCCCGATTCAAGCGGTGCGACGAAGCGCAGCGGCGCGAACATGCGCGCGCCGGCCGCAACCGCGGCGCGGCAGACGATGTCGTCGAGCTGCTTGCGCGGCAGCACCGCGAGCTCGCCCGGCACGTCGATGCGCCCGCCGCGCGGCCCGATGCAGCCGACGAAGCCGCTGGCCTGCGCCTGCGCCATCACCGCGTCGAGCACTCCGAGCTTGCGCAACGCGTTGTGCGCGTCGGGGATCAGGCCGTCGCCGCAGACCTTGTCGCGCGGGAACGCGTGCTGGTCGATCAGCACCACGTCGAGGCCGGCGCGCGCGAGCAGGATCGCCGCGGCGCTGCCCGCCGGGCCGGCGCCGACGACGAGCACGTCGCACGCAGAGGGAAGGGATTCGATGCCGAGGTTCATGAAGGGGCGCGCAGACGCAAGGGCGATGCCGGGATGATGCGCGCCGATTCTAGGCAGGCCGCGGCGGCGCCGGCCCCATGCGCAGCGCCGCCAGCACCGCGGCGCCGGTGATCAGGCCGACCAGCAGGAAGGTCTCGTGGAACGCGCGCAGAGAATCGCCGGCGTGCACCTGCAAGCGCCATTCGAGCACGATGCCGACCAGGCTGATGCCGACCGCGCCGCCGAGCTGGCGCATGAAGTTGATCGTGCTCGCACCCTGCGAGATGAAGTCGTCCGGCAGGCCGCGCATCGCGCCGACGTTCAGCGAGGGCAGCACGAAGCCGAGGCCGATGCGCCCGATCACCGCCCACGCGACGATCCACCACAGCGAGCTCGCCGGTCCGATCGTCAGCATCAGCAGGAACGACGCGGCCAGCAGCGTCAGGCCGAACGCGACGATGCGGCCGAACGGCAGCCGGTCGGTCAGGCGGCCGGCGACGGGAATGGTCGCCGCCAGCACGAAGCCCGCCGGCAGCAACGCCGCGCCGGCCTGGCTGGGCGGCAGGCGCAGCGCGATCTGCATGAATACCGGCACCAGGTAGGTCGAGCCGAACAGCGCCATGCCATAGATGAATGCGACCACGCCGCCGAGCGCGAAGTTGCGGTGGCCGAACAACCGCAGCTCCATCAGCGGGCGCGCGCCGCGCTTCTGGTGGAAGACGAAGCCGATCAGCGCGGTCGCGCTGCACGCGAGCAGTGCCCAGCCGGTGGCGGCCGACGCGCCGTGCAGCTGCACCATGCCGTTGAGCAGCGCCA
Source organism: Rhizobacter sp. (assembly GCA_025355545.1). Classification (GTDB taxonomy): domain Bacteria; phylum Pseudomonadota; class Gammaproteobacteria; order Burkholderiales; family Burkholderiaceae_C; genus LMDS01. The sequence continues at coordinate 22,281 of JANXZN010000315.1, read as the reverse complement.
TCACCGCGATCGCGATCAGCAGCAGGCCAACGACGTCAAGGCGCGCGCCGTCGCGGTCGACCGCGCCGCCACCGGGCGCGCTGATCGGCAGGTAGCGCCGCGCCAGCACCAGCGCGACGAGGCAGAACGGCACGGTCACGAAGAAGATCGAGCGCCAGCCCCACCACTCGACCAGCACGCCGCCGACGCTCGGCCCGATCGCCGGCGCCAGCACCACGCCGAAGCCGAAGATGCCCATCGCGCGGCCCTGCTCGGCCGGCCCGAACGCGCGCATCACGACAATCGCCGGGATCGGCTGCAGCACGCCCGCGGCGAGGCCCTCGGCGACACGCATCGCCAGCACCAGCCCGAACCACTGGCTGCAGCCGCCGATCACGCCGCCGGCGAGCAGCAGCGAGACCACGCCGATGTAGGTGTGGCGGTAGCCGAAGCGCTGCAGCAGCCACGGCGTCGTCAGCATCGACAGGGTCATCGCCGCCATGAAGCCGGCCGACAGCCACTGCGCCCGTTCCTGGCCGAGGCCGAAGACGCGGCTCATGTCGGGCACCGCGACGTTGATGATGGTCGAGGCCATGATCGACGCCATCGTGCCGATCATCACCGTCAGCAGCACGCGCCAGCGGTAGCGCGGCCCGAAGCGCTGCGCCAGGCCGGCGCGGGAGTGGGGGTGGGCGACTTCGTCGGACATGCGGGGCGGCGCCCCGGCGAACGGGGCGCCGACATTGTGCCGCGAGCGCCTCAGGTCACCAGATCGAGACGCGCCCGGCCGGCGGCAGGTACATCTTGGCGCCCGGCTTCACGCCAAAGGTCGAATAGAAACCCGGGTGGTTGCGCAGCGCGCCGGTGACGCGGAATTCGTCGGGCGAGTGCGGGTCGGACTTGATCTGCGCGAGCAGCGCCTCGTCGCGCGCCTTGCCGCGCCAGGCCTGCGCGAAACCGAAGAAGAAGCGCTGGTCGCCGCTGCGGCCGTCGATCACCGGCGCGGGCTTGCCGCCCAGCGAGCGCTGGTAGGCCTGCCACGCGATCGCGAGGCCGGAGTTGTCGGCGATGTTCTCGCCCAGGGTCAACTCGCCGTTGACGTGGTAGTCGGGCGGCACCGCGACGAAGGCCGAATACTGCGCGACCAGCGCCTCGGTCTTGGCGGCGAAGTTGGCCTTGTCTGATTCCGTCCACCAGTCGCGCAGGTTGCCGTCGCCGTCGTAATGCGCACCCTCGTCGTCGAAGCCGTGGCTGATCTCGTTGCCGATGATCGCGCCGATCGCACCGTAGTTGGCGGCGGCGTCGGCGGCCGGATCGAAATTGGGCTTTTGCAGGTAGGCGGCCGCGAACACGATTTCGTTCATCGAGGCGTCGTAGTAGGCGTTGACGGTCTGCGGGGTCATGCCCCATTCGGCGCGGTCGATCGGCTTGCCCAGCTTGGCCAGGTTGCGTGCGTCCTCGAAGCGGCGCGCCCGCATCACGTTGCCGGCCAGGTCGTCGCGCCGGATCTCGAGCGTGGCGTAGTCGATCCAGCATTTCGGGTAGCCGATCTTGGTGTTGAACTTCGCGAGCTTGGCCAGCGCCTGCTGGCGTGTCGCCGGGCTCATCCAGTCCAAGGTGACGATGCTGTCGCGGTAGGCGGCGAGCAGGTTCGCGACCAGCTCGTCCATGCGCGTCTTGCTCTGCGGCGGGAAGTACTGCGCGACGTAGAGCTTGCCCAGGCCCTCGCCGATGGCCTCGTCGACGAGCGCGACGCGGTTGTAGGCCTTGACCGGGTCGCGGTTCTCGACCGCGCTCCACTGCACGCGGGCCAGGCCGGTCTCGAGCTCGAGGATGGCCTGCGCGTCGTCGGCGCCGGCCTTGGCGCTCGCGCCGCCCAGCGCCAGCATCCTCGCGAGATAGACCAGGTACTCGGCGCGCACCTTGGCGAACTTCGGGTCGTCGAGCTTCAGGAAGTAGTCGCGGTTCGGCAGGCCCAGGCCAGCTTGCACGAACGACGGCACGTAGCGCGTCGCGTCGCGGTCGTCCTGGCCGACGACCATCGCGATCGGCGTGCCCGCGCGCAGCCGCGCCAGCAGCGCCGCGAGCTGGGCCCGGTCGGCGACCGCGGCTATCGCCGCGAGTTCGGCGGTCAGCGGCGCGAGGCCGCGTTTCTCGACCGTGGCCTCATCGATGAAGCTGGCGTAGAGGTCGTCCTGCGGGCGCGCGGACAGGTCCATCAGGCCGCGGTCGATGCCGCTGGCGAGCGGCGCAGCGGGTTGGGCGATCGCCGCGGCGGCGATCAGCGTGCTCGCCGCGAGGGCGAACATGGATGCGTGAAATTTCAAGAACGTCTCCTGGCGATCGGGTGGGTCGCGCGGTCGAATGGGCGCCGGGTCAGCGCAGCGCGCGACTCTACCCGGGCCCCGGCGACGGCGCGCGCGCGATGCGACAGACCGCGGTTTCGCAGGGATCGGCGGCGAGAAAGCGCAACGGCGCCCGCAGGCGCCGCCGACCCGCGAGCGCGGCGCTCAGCCCGCGGCCTTGACCTTCAGCCGCCAGGCGTGCAGCAGCGGCTCGGTGTAGCCGCTGGGCTGCACCAAGCCCTTGAAAACCAGGTCGTGCGCGGCCTGGAACGCGGCCGACTTCTTGAAGCGGCCGGCCATCGGGCGGTACAGCGGGTCGCCGGCGTTCTGCCGGTCGACGACCTTGGCCATGCGCTTGAGCGTGGCGTTGACCTGCTTCTTGCTCACCACGCCGTGCAGCAGCCAGTTCGCCATGTGCTGGCTGCTGATGCGCAAGGTCGCGCGGTCTTCCATCAGGCCGACGTTGTGAATGTCGGGCACCTTGGAGCAGCCCACGCCCTGGTCGACCCAGCGCACCACGTAGCCGAGGATGCCCTGGGCGTTGTTGTCGAGCTCCTGCTGGCGTTCGGCGCTCGACCACTTCGGCTTCTTCACGACCGGCACCGTCAGCAGGCCTTCGAGGATCGCCGGGGCTTCGGTGTCGACATCGGCCTTCTCGAGCGACTTCTGCACCGCGAACACGTCGACCTGGTGGTAGTGCAGCGCGTGCAAGGTCGCGGCGGTCGGGCTCGGCACCCATGCGGTGTTCGCGCCGGCTAAGGGGTGCGCGATCTTCTGCTGCAGCATCGCGGCCATCAGGTCGGGCATCGCCCACATGCCCTTGCCGATCTGCGCCTTGCCGCGCAGCCCGCACGCCAGGCCGACGAGCACGTTGTTGCGCTCGTAGGCCCGGATCCAGGCGCTGCTCTTCATGTCGCCCTTGCGCAGCATCGGTCCGGCGCGCATCGCGGTGTGCATCTCGTCGCCGGTGCGGTCGAGGAAGCCGGTGTTGATGAACGCGACGCGGTCCGCCGCGGCGGCGATGCAGGCCTTCAGGTTGACGCTGGTGCGGCGCTCCTCGTCCATGATGCCGAGCTTGACGGTCGCCTTCGGCAGGCCGAGCAGTTGCTCGGCGCGGCCGAACAACTCGCTCGCGAACGCGACCTCGGCCGGCCCGTGCATCTTCGGCTTGACGATGTAGACCGAGCCGGTGCGCGAGTTGACGATGCCCGCGACGCCGGAGGCGGCGCCTGCCGATCCCCCGCCGTGCTTTTGCAGATCGTGCAATGCGATCGTCGTGGTGATCACGGCGTCCATGATCCCTTCCGGAATCTCCTTGCCGTCGGCGCCCCACAGGATCGCCGGGTTCGTCATCAGGTGGCCGACATTGCGCAGGAACAGCAGCGAGCGGCCGTGCAGCTTCACCGCTTCGCCCTTGCTGCCGACATAGACACGGTCGGCGTTCAGGCCGCGCGTGAAGGTCTTGCCGCCCTTGCTGACCTCTTCCGTCAAGGTCGCCTTCAGGATGCCGAGCCAGTTGCCGTACGCCTGCACCTTGTCGTCGGCATCGACGACCGCGACCGAGTCTTCGAGGTCGAGGATGGTCGACAGCGCCGACTCCAGGATCAGGTCGGAGACGCCGGCCGGGTCGGTCTTGCCGATCGCGGTCGAGCGGTCGATGCGCAGGTCGAGGTGCAGGCCGTTGTGCTGCAGCAGCACGCCGCTCGGCGCGGCGGCGGCGCCTTGGTGGCCGATGAACTGCGCGGGCTTCGCGAGGCCGGTCGTCGTGCCGTTCGCGAGCGTGACGACGATCGCGCCGCCTTCGACCTTGTAGCCGGTCGAGTCGACGTGGGAGCCCTTCTTGAGCGGTGCCGTGCGGTCGAGCACATGGCGCGCATACGAGATCACCTTCGCGCCGCGCACCGGGTTGTAGCCCTTGCCCTTTTCGGCGCCGTCGGCTTCGGAGATCGCATCGGTGCCGTACAGCGCGTCGTACAGCGAGCCCCAGCGCGCGTTCGCGGCGTTCAGCGCGTAGCGCGCGTTGGTGATCGGCACGACCAGCTGCGGGCCGGCCTGCAGGGCGAGCTCGGCGTCGACGTTCTTCGTCGTCGCGCGCGCGTCCGCGGGCACCGGCACGAGGTAGCGGATCTTCTCGAGGAAGGCGCGGTACTTGGCGCTGTTCCTGACCGGCCCCGGATGTTTGCGGTGCCAGCGGTCGAGTTCGGTCTGCAGCCGCTCGCGCTCGGCCAGCAGCGCGGCGTTCTTCGGGGCCAGCTCGCGCACGATCGCGTCGAAGCCGTGCCAGAACGCGGCGGGCGCAACGCCGGTGCCGGGCAGCACCTGCTCCTCGATGAAGCGGTGCAGGACGGTGGCGACTTGAAGGCCGTGTACGTTGGTGCGTGCTGTCATGCGTGCGGTCATGGTCTCGAGGATGCGTTTCAGGAGGGAAAGAAATCGAGCACGTCGCGAAGGCTCGTGCCGATGCGCGTCGGCGCGGTGTCGAGTTGCTCGAGCGGCAGATTGAAGCGGTTCACCCACAGCGTCGTGTAGCCGAACCAGGTCGCGCCGATCGCGTCCCAGCCGTTGCTGGAGACGAACAGGATGTCCTTCGCCGCCAGGTTCAGTGCCTGCGTGCCCAGCGCGTAGGCGGCCGGGTCGGTCTTGAACTTGCGCAACGCGTGCACGCTGATCACGTGCGCGAGCAGGCCCGAGAAGCCGGCGCTCTTGACGGCCACGCCGAGCATCTCGGGGTCGCCGTTGCTGAGGATGCCGGCCGGGATGCCGCGCGCCTTCAGCTCCGCCAGCACCTCGCGGTTCTCGGGGAAGCTGCTGAGGTGCCGGTACTGGTTCATCAGCCGGTCCTCGCTGGTCGCGTCCAGCGCCAGGCCCAGGCGCTGCGCGGCGAAGCGCAGGCCGGCGCGGGTCAGATCCCAGAACGGCCGGTATTGCCCGCTCATCGAGGTCAGGCGCGTGTAGTCGATCTGCTTGTCGCGCCACAGCACCGACAGGCGTTCGCCGAAGCCGGGGAACAGCTGCTCGGCCAGCAGCGAGACGCTGTAGACGTCGAACAGCGTGCCGTAGGCATCGAACAGTACCGCGCGCGGGGCGGCAGAAACAGGCGAGGAGTCCATGGCGCAAATTTATTCGATAGGCGCACCGGCATTAAGTACGATCATTGCCGTTGATTGATGACCAAATTGCACTGAATCGTGGATCGCCTGAAGCAGATCGAATCGTTCGCCGCGGTCGCGACCCGCGGCAGCCTGACCGCCGCGGCGGCGGCCGAGGGCGTCGCGCCGGCGGTGATCGGCCGCCGCATCGATGCGCTGGAACGGCGCCTGGGCGTGAAGCTGCTGGTGCGCACAACGCGGCGCATCTCGCTGACGCACGAAGGCAGCGCCTTCCTCGAAGACTGCCAGCGCCTGCTGGCCGACTGGGCCAACGCCGAGGCCAGCGTCAGCGCCGGCGGCGTCAAGGCCAGCGGCCACCTGCGCATCACGTCGCCGGCCGGCTTCGGGCGCCGCCACGTGGCGCCGCTGGTGCCGCGCTTCCTGGCGCTGCATCCGGAGGTGAGCCTGTCGCTGAACCTGTCCGACCGCGTGGTCGACATCGTCAACGAGAGCTTCGATTGCGCGGTGCGCGTCGGCGACCTGCCCGACAGCAGCCTGGTCAGCGTGCGCCTGGCCGACAACCGGCGCCTGTGCGTGGCCACACCCGCCTACCTGAAGCGCGCCGGCACGCCGATGCACCCGGCCGAACTGGCACGCCACCAATGCCTGACCCTGTCGAGCGACGCGAGCCAGACGCGCGGCTGGGCCTTCGTGGTCGACGGCGAAGTGAGCTACCTGCGCCCGACCGGGCGGCTGGATTGCACCGACGGTCAGGTGTTGCACGCCTGGTGCGCGGCCGGGTTGGGCCTGGCGTGGCGTTCGACCTGGGAGGTCGAGCAGGAGGTGAACGCAGGCGAACTCGTCAGCGTGCTCGACGCCTTCGCGGCTCCGCCGAACGGCATCTACGCGGTGTTTCCGCATGCCAAGCATCTGGCGCTGCGGGTGCGGTTGTGGATCGACTTCCTGAAGCACAGTTACGGCGACAGCGAGTACTGGAAGCGTGCGCCGGCATTGAAATGAAAGCGGCCCGCACGCGGCGGGCCGACCGAACCGGGCCGCCGCGCCGAAGCGCCGCGCGGTGGCTTATTTGCTGAGGCATTCCTTCATGAACGCCTTGCGCTCGTCGCCCTTCGCGGCCTTGGCCTTCGGGTCGGCGTTGCAGGACTTCATCTTCTCTTGCTGGCTCATCTTCTTGGCCGACAGGCATTCCTTCATGAAGGCCTTGCGCTCGTCGCCCTTCTTGTCGGCGGCGTCCTTGTTGCACTCGCCCATCTTGGATTGCTGCTTGCCCATCGGCGCGCTCGCGCCCTTTGCCATGTCGGGCGCTTCCTTGTGCGAGGTCGCAAAGGCCGGCGTCGAGAGGCAGGCCGCGGACAGGGCCAGAACGGTCATCAGGTGTTTCATCGGTTCTCCTTGGAGCGTGTTGCGGGGGGTGGCTTCATTGCCGGCGGCCATTGAAGCATGCGCCCCGGGTGCCAGCAAGCGCACAACGTGTCAGCCTGTCACGCGGTGGACACAGGCCCGGCCGGTCTTCAAAGAATGCGCCGCGGGTGCGCCAGCGCCTCGTGCGCGACATGCAGCCGCCGCACCAGCACACGAATGAAGGCCTCGTCGAACAGGTGCCGGCAACCGGCGCTGACCTGCACCAGCGTCTCGGGCGTGAACGAGATCGTCGTCGCCGGTTCGCTGACGATCACGTCGGTGCTGTGGCGCTTCAGTTCCGGGTTGGGCGCGAGGTAGGCCATTTCGCCGATCGAGGTGCCGCTGCCGAGCTTGGCGACCTTGTGGCCGTCGCGGAACACCTCGACCTCGCCCTGCGCGAGGATGTGGAAGCTGTTGCCTTCCTCGCCCTTGCGGTACAGCGCATGGCCGAAATGAAAGCGCTGCCACTTCGCGCGGTGCACCACTTCCCAGAGTTCGACATCACCGAAGCTGGAAAAAAAATCCAGCGAACGCAACAGGTTGAAACGCTCCGAGTCGAGCACGCCCTGGAGCTGCCCGCGCGGCACCTCCTGGTTCGTGATCAGCGCCGACAGCGCCTGCGCGAACGCCTCCCAGTCGGGGTAACGCAGCACCGGATCCTTCGCGAGCGCGCGCTGGATCATCGCGTCCAGCCCGAGGCTGACGCCTTCGCGCAGGCCGGTCAGCGAGGCCGGCTTGGCGTGATAGATCTGATGCATCATCGCCGACTGCACCTGCCCGTCGAAGGGCGGGCGCCCGGCGATCAGGTGGTAGAGCACGGCGCCCAGCGAGTACATGTCGGCGCGGCAGTCGAGCGTGCCGCCGTCGAGTTGCTCGGGCGCCATGTAGGCGAGCGAGCCGACTCTGTAGATCTGCGTCGTGTCGGCCGCCAGGTTCAGTACGCTGCCGAAATCGCTGATCTTCACATCGGTGATCGCACCGGTGGGGTTCAGCACCGCGAGCAGGTTCGCCGGCTTCACGTCGCGGTGGATCAGCCCCTGGCGGTAGACGTAGCCCAGCGCCATCGCGCACTTGAAGCCGACTTCGACGACGAGCTCCAGCGCCAGCAGCTGATCGGGCCGGCAATGCGGCCGCAGCGTGGTGCCGGCCACGTATTCCATCACCAGGTAGGGTGCGACCGGGTCGGCGACCGCATCGAGGATCTGCACCACGTTCGGGTGGTTCAGGCGCCCGACCAATGCCGCCTCGGCGGCGAAGAAGCGCGCCGAAAAGCGCCCGTCACTGGCGTCGCCGTTGACGATCGGGCGCACCCGTTTGATCGCGACGTCGATGCCCTTGAAGTCGTCGTGGCACAGGAAGACCTCGGCCGTCGCACCCTCGCCCAGGCGCGACAACACCCGGTACTTGCCGATGTGCCGGGGCAGCGCGGGCACCTCGGGCGGGCTCGGCTCGAACGGCGTGGGGACGGTTTTCATGGGGGAGCGCACAGACCGGCATCTTCGCACCCTGGCGCTGCCGCCGTCGGCCCGAACAGGCAGGCAAAGCGCAACTATTCCCGAACGTGTGCCCCCGTAGAATCCTTGCATGATCCAAGCCAAACAGGACCTCGTCGAAGCGCTGGGCGCGGCGATCCTCGAGGTCGCGCCGGGCGCCACGCTTGCCTCGGCGTTCGAGTCCCCGAAACAGGCCGCGCACGGCGACCTGGCCTGCACCGCGGCGATGCCGCTCGCGAAGGCGCTGAAGCGGAACCCGCGCGAGGTCGCGGCCGCACTCGTCGTCGCGCTGAACCGGCAACCGGCGGTGCAGCGCTGGGTCGATGCGCTCGAGATCGCCGGCCCCGGTTTCATCAACCTGCGGCTGAAGGCGGCGGCAAAGCAGGCCGTCGTTGCCGAGGTGCTGGCCGCGGCCGACGCCTTCGGCCGCCAGCCGCCGAGGGCCGACCGGGTGCTGGTCGAGTTCGTCTCGGCGAATCCGACCGGCCCGCTGCACCTCGGCCATGCGCGCCAGGCCGCGCTCGGCGACGCGATCTGCAACCTGTTCGAGACGCAGGGCTGGCAGGTCAGCCGCGAGTTCTATTACAACGACACCGGGGTGCAGATCGCCACGCTCGCGGCCTCGGTGCAGGCGCGACTGCGCGGCTTCGGGCCAGGCGACGCGCAGTGGCCAGCGGCCGCTTACAACGGCGAGTACATCGCCGACATCGCCGCCGATTTCAACGCGAAGAAGACCGTCAGCGCCGACGACCGCGCGTTCACCGCGTCGGGCGACGTGGACGACCTCGACGGCATCCGCCAGTTCGCCGTCGCCTACCTGCGCCACGAGCAGGACCTGGACCTGCAGGCCTTCGGCGTGCGCTTCGACCACTACTTCCTCGAATCCAGCCTGTATTCGAGCGGCCGGGTCGACGCCACCGTGCAGCGCCTGATCGCCTCCGGCAAGACCTATGAAGAAGACGGCGCGCTGTGGCTGCGCACCACCGACTACGGCGACGACAAGGACCGCGTGATGCGCAAATCGGTCGCTGCCGATTCGTCATCCCCGGACGCGACGGCGTACACCTATTTCGTGCCCGACGTGGCCTACCACGTCCACAAGTTCGAGCGCGGCTTCAGGAAGGCCATCAACATCCAGGGCGGCGATCACCACGGCACCGTCGCGCGGGTGCGCGCCGGCGTGCAGGCCGGCGGCATGGGCGTGCCCGAGGGCTACCCGGAATACGTGCTGCACAAGATGGTCACGGTGATGAAAGGCGGCGAGGAGGTCAAGATCTCCAAGCGCGCCGGCAGCTACGTGACCCTGCGCGACCTGATCGACTGGACCAGTCGCGACGCGGTGCGCTTCTTCCTGCTCAGCCGCAAGGCCGACAGCGAGTTCAGCTTCGACGTCGACCTGGCGCTGAAACGCAACGACGAGAACCCGGTGTTCTACGTGCAGTACGCGCATGCGCGAATCTGCTCGGTGATCCGCAACTTCACCGACAAGGGCGGCCGGCTCGCGAGCGCGCCCGAGCTCGCGCTGCTGAACGCGCCGACCGAAGCCGCGCTGATGCTCGAGCTCGCCGAGTTCCCCGCGGTGCTGGCGAACGCCGCGGCGAGCCTGGCACCGCACGACCTGACCTTCTACCTGCGCGATGTCGCCGGCGCGTTCCACAGCTACTACGGCGCCGAGCGCGTGCTCGGCGACGACGCGGCGCAGACGCGTGCACGCATCGCACTGCTGGTCGCGACGCGCCAGGTGATCCGCAACGCCCTGGCGGTGCTGGGCGTCAGCGCGCCCGAGCGCATGGACCGCGACGTCGAACCCAAGCCAGAGCCGACATCGGCCTCCACACCATGACCCGAATACAACAACGTGGCGGCTTCGCCCTCGGATTGATCATCGGCCTGCTGATCGGCCTCGGGCTGGCGCTGGGCGTCGCGCTGTACGTCACCAAGGTGCCGATCCCGTTCGTCAACAAGGTGCCGCAGCGCACCGCCGACCAGGACGCTGCCGAGATCGAGAAGAACAAGAACTGGGACCCGAACAGCCCGCTGTACGGCAAGAACCCGGCCCGGCCGAATGCCGCGGCGAGCGGCGCCGTGATGCCAGCGCCGGCAACATCGCCGCAGGCGGGTCTGCCGGCACCGGCAGTGACCGGCACGCCGCCGGCGCCGCGCGCCTCGGTTGTGCCGGGCACGCGCGACCCGGCGGAGATCCTGGCCGACAAGCCCGCCTCGGCGCCAAGGCCGGCCGCCGGGGCCGACCCCTTCCTCTACTTCGTCCAGGCCGGCGCCTATGGCCGCACCGAAGACGCCGAACAGCAGCGCGCCAAGCTGGCGATGCTGGGCGTCGAGGGCAAGCTGACCGAACGCGAGCAGGCGGGCCGCACCGTGTACCGGGTGCGCATCGGCCCGTTCGAGCGCAAGGGCGATGCCGAGGCGACGAAGGCAAAGCTCGGCGACGCCGGCGTCGAAGCCGCGCTGGTACGGGTGCAACGCTAGAAAGCGGCCGCGGGCCTGAACTTTGCTCAACCGTTCCGACTCAGCCTGTCACCCGTCCTACCGCAGCCCACCGGCCCCCGCCCATGAAACGTCGCGCGTTCTCGACCACCCTGCTCGGCGCCAGCGCCGCGGCGCTCGCGTTGCCGAGGCGCGCGCAGGCGCAGGGCGGGCCGATCGAGGGCCGGCAGTACATCCGCCTGACCCAGTCGGTGCCCGTCGGCGCCGAGCCCGGCAAGATCGAGGTGATCGACTTCTTCTGGTATGGCTGCCCGCACTGCAACGCCTTCGAGCCGACACTGGAAGCCTGGGTCCGGCAGTTGCCGGCCGATGTGGCGTTCCGGCGCGTGCCGGTCGCATTCAGCGCCGAGCCCTTCGCCGCCCACCAGCGAATCTTCTACGCGCTCGACAGCCTGGGCCTGGTCGCCACGATGCACCGCAAGGTCTTCTACGCGATCCACGGCGAGCACCTGCGGCTGGACCAGCCGGCCGAGATCTCGGCCTTCATGGCCAAGAACGGCGTCGACGCGGACAAGTTCATGGAGGCCTATGGCTCGTTCGGTACCCAGGCCAGGCTGCGCCAGGCGAACCAGCTAGTTGCCGGCTACAAGATCGACGGTGTCCCGGCGCTGGGCATCCATGGCCGCTTCTATACCTCGGGCACGCTGGCCGGCGACAACGGCCGGGCCCTGGCCGTGACCGACTACCTGGTGCAGCGGCTGCGCAAGCCCGGTTGACGCCACGGCGCGGGCGAGGGCCTGGAACGCGTGGGCTAGAATGGCCTGCAAGTTTCATGCCCTTATGCCGAACCCCGTCCTCCATCGCCGTCTGCGCCTTGCCCTGACCGGCCTCGCGCTGGCCCTCGCGTTCGCCGCGCCGGCCCGTGCCGAGCGCGCCGACCGGTTGCAGAAGATCAACATCGCCGCCGACCACGACGGCCAGATCGACGTGCAGAAGCAAGTAGTGGTCTACAACGGCAACGTCGTCATCACCCAGGGCACGATGGTGATCCGCGCCGCGCGCATCGAGGTGCGGCAATCGCCGAGCGGCTACTACAACGCGATCGCGTTCGGTGCGCCGAACAAGCCCGCGACGTTCCGCCAGAAGCGTGACGGCGTCGACGAGTACTTCGAAGGCGAGGCCGACCGGCTGGAATACGACGGCAAGGCGAACACGGTGCGCTTCGTCAAGAGCGCGCAGCTGCGCCAGCTGCGCGGCGCGACACCGGCCAGCCAGATCAACGGCAACCTGATCACCTACGACGCCACGACCGAGAAGATGACGGTCTCGGGCGGCGCCGCGCCGACCGCGGCGAACCCCGGCGGCCGGGTCAGCGCGGTGCTGACGCCGCGCGAGGGCAGCGAGGCCGCGGCCGAGATCGCCGCCGCGGCGTCGGCCGCGGCGTCCGCACCGCTCAAGCTCAGCCCCGCGCTGGGTGCCTCGGCGCCTGCCGCCAGGGACAAACGTTGAGCCTGACCGGCGCCGACGAGATCCACTCGCCCGAGCACCGGCTCGAGGCGACCGGGCTGCGCAAATCCTACGGCGCGCGCACCGTCGTGAAGGACGTGCACCTGGCGGTGCGCAGCGGCGAGGTCGTCGGCCTGCTCGGCCCGAACGGCGCCGGCAAGACGACCAGCTTCTACATGATCGTCGGCCTGGTGCGCGCCGACGCCGGCGAGATCAAGATCGAGGGCCAGCGCGTCGAGCGCTTGCCGATCCACCGGCGCTCGCGGCTGGGCTTGTCGTACCTGCCGCAGGAGCCGTCGATCTTCCGCAAGCTCAACGTCGAAGAGAACATACGCGCCGTGCTTGAGCTGCAGATCGACGCCGACGGCAAGGCGCTGAAGCCGGCGCTGATCGAGGAGCTGCTCGACGGGCTGCTGCACGACCTGTCGATCGAAAAGCTGCGCGCCTCGCCGGCGCCGTCGTTGTCGGGCGGCGAGCGCCGCCGCGTCGAGATCGCACGCGCGCTGGCGACGCAGCCGCGCTTCATCCTGCTGGACGAGCCCTTCGCCGGCGTCGACCCGATCGCGGTGATCGAGATCCAGCGCATCATCGGTTTCCTGAAGAACCGTGGCATCGGCGTGCTGATCACCGACCACAACGTGCGCGAGACGCTGGGCATCTGCGACCGCGCCTACATCATCAGCGAGGGCCGTGTGCTGGCCGAGGGCACGCCGACCGAGATCGTCGACAACGCCGACGTGCGCAAGGTCTACCTCGGCGAACACTTCCGGATGTAGGGCGCGGGTGATGAAGTCCATTCGACGCGCATCGCGACCGGCGCCGGGCCTCCCCAAGGCGGGCGCGCACCCCCACGGGGGGTCGACCGCATTCGGTCGGGGGGTTCCATGAAGCCCACGCTGCAGTTCCGGCTGTCCCAGCATCTGGCGTTGACGCCGCAGCTCCAGCAGTCGATCCGGCTGCTGCAGCTGTCCACGCTCGAACTCCACCAGGAAGTCGAGCAGATGCTGGAACAGAACCCCTTCCTCGAGACCGACGACGACGCCGGCCCGGCGTTCGAGCCGCTCGCCGAGCGCACGACGCCGGCCGAGCGCGTCGGTGAGCGCGAGACCGAACGCGCCGCCGAGACCGGCAGCGACGGTGTCGGCGGCGACGACGCGGCCGCGCCGCTCGACGCCGCCGAGTTCGGCGGCACCGAGCGCGAAGACTGGGAGAACGGCACCGAGCGCGAAGACTTCGACGGCATCCGCGAGACGCCGGGCAAGAGCAGCGCCAGCCCCGACGGTACGACTTCGACGGCGCCGACCGCGACACCGCGATCCCCAGCCTGCAGGACCACCTGCGCGAGCAGCTGTCGAGCCTGCGCCTGTCGGCGGGCGACGCGGCGGCGGTGATGGTGCTGATCGAGTCGCTGAACGACGACGGCTACCTCGCCGATTCGCTCGAAGACATCGCGACGCAGCTCACGGCCGGCGAGGACGACGCCGAAGGCGAGCGCGACGAACTGCTCGAGCGCCTGCAGTGCGCGCTGCGCTATCTGCAGAGCATGGAGCCGACCGGCGTCGGCGCGCGCGACCTGGGCGAATGCCTGACCCTGCAGCTGCGCAACCGGCCGCGCAGCGAGGCGCAGGCGATCGCGATCATCGTCTGCAAGCAGCACCTCGAACTGCTCGCACGCCGCGACCTGAAGAAGCTGTGTGCCGTGACCGGCGCCGACGAAGACCTGCTGCGCGAGGCGCAGGCGCTGATCGTCGCGCTCGAACCCAAGCCGGGGCGCCAGTTCGCGCGCGCCGAGGCCAACATCATCGTCCCCGACGTGATCGTGCAGAAATCGGGCCGCGGCTGGAAGGTCACCCTGAACCCCGACGTGATGCCCAAGCTGCGCATCAACGACCTGTACGCCAACGCGATCCGCCAGCAGCGCGGTGCCGGCTCGCGCGGCGTGCCCGACGCGCTGAACGGCGCCGGCGCCGGCCTGAACTCGCGGCTGCAGGAAGCGCGCTGGTTCATGAAGAACATCCTGCAGCGCTTCGACACGATCCAGCGCGTCTCGCAGGCCATCGTCGAGCGCCAGAAGAACTTCTTCACCCACGGCGCGATCGCGATGAAGCCGCTGGTGCTGCGCGAGATCGCCGACGAGCTCGGCCTGCACGAATCGACGATCTCGCGCGTCACCACCGCGAAGTACATGAACACGCCGTTCGGCACCTTCGAGCTCAAATACTTCTTCGGCTCGTCGTTGAACACCGAGGCCGGCGGCAACGCGTCGAGCACCGCGGTGCGGGCGCTGATCAAGCAGATCGTCGCGGCCGAGAATCCGGCCAAACCCTTGAGCGACAGCCAGATCTCGCAAATGCTCGAAGAGCAGGGCATCCAGGTCGCGCGGCGCACCGTCGCGAAGTACCGCGACGCGCTGAAGATCGCGCCGACGCAGCTGCGCAAGGCAATGTAGGGCCATGCCGCTGCCCCTGTTCCTGCCTTGCGCCGCGGGCGTCGAGGCGCTGCTCGCCGAAGAGGTGCAGCGCGTGCTGCCGAAGGCGCGCGTGGCCGAAGCGCGTGGCGGCGTCGCGCTCGAAGGCGATCCGCTCGAGGTGATGACGCTGAATCTCGAGAGTCGGCTCGCGCAGCGCGTGCTGATCGAGGTCGCACACGGTTCGTACCGCGACGAGGGCGATGTCTACGAGCTCGCCCGCAGCGTCGACTGGACCCAGTGGATCACGCCGCAGCACACCTTGCGCGTCGACACCACCGCGCAGCGCAGTCCCCTGCGCAGCCTGAACTTCGCCGCGCTGCGCGTGAAGGACGCGGTGTGCGACGCGCTGCGCGACGCGACCGGCGAGCGCCCCAGCGTCGACACGCGCCACCCCGATCTGCAGCTCGTGCTGCACCTCGGCGAGCGCGAGGCGACCTTGTATGTCGACAGTTCCGGCGAGTCGCTGTTCAAGCGCGGCTGGCGCGAGGACAAGGGCGACGCGCCGCTGAAGGAAACGCTCGCCGCGGCCATGCTCGCGGCCGCCGGCTGGCGCGGCAGCCGCGAAGCCGGCGGCGCGCTGCACGACCCGTGCTGCGGCTCCGGCACGATCGCGATCGAGGCCGCGCAGATCGCCTGCGGCATCGCACCGGGGCTGAAGCGGCGCTTCGCATTCGAGCGGCTGCTGCCGTTCGTCAGCGACGCGATGCGTGCGGAGTTGCAGCGCCTGCGCAGCCACGCCACGGCGCGCATTCATGCGAGCGCGGTGCCGATCTTCGTCAGCGACGTGTCGTTCCGCATGGTCGATTTCGCGCGCCGCAACGCGCAGCGCGCCGGCGTCGAGGCGGCGATCACATTCAACGGCGGCGACGCGCTGGAGCGGCCCGCCCCGGATCTGCCTGCCGATCTGCCCGGCACGCTGATGATCAACCCGCCCTACGGCGAGCGCATCGAGGTCGGTGGCAAGGCCGCGCGCCCGTCGGCGCAGGACCGCGACACGCCGGGCGATTTCTTCCCGCGCCTGGCGGCGCACTGGAAGCGCGCCTACACGCAACACCCGGGCGGCTGGACCGCCTACGTGCTCAGCCCCGACATGAATCTGCCGGGCGCGATGCGGCTGAAGGAATCGCGCCGCGTGCCGATGTGGAACGGGCCCCTGGAGTGCCGCCTGTTCCGCTTCGACCTGGTCGCCGGCTCGGCCCGGGCGGCGCGACCGCGTGGCCCTTAGTGCCGCCTGTTCCGCTTCGACCTGGTCGCCGGCTCGGCCCGCAAGGGCTGAACGCCCTGTTCAGCGGCGCGCGCTCAGTTGCGCGAGCAGATCACCCATCTCGCCCAGCCCGCCGCTCGGCGCCTGGCCCTGCGGCGTGAGGCGATCGACGGCCTCCGGCAACACCTGCGAGAGCTGTGCGGCCGCATCGCCATGCGACAGGCCGAGTTGTGCCGCGATCTGGCCGATCGTGTCAGAGCCGAGCACCTGGGTCAGCTGGTCGCCCGAGACCGGCTGGTTCTGACCGTGGCCGATCCACGAGCCGATCACATCGCCCAGACCGCCTCGGGTGAAGCGGCCGATCAGGTCGCCGACGCCGCCGACACCGGCACCCTGCGCCTGCTGGCCGTTGGCCAGCATCGCGATCACCGTGCTCAGCAGCACCGAGCCGGGCACGCCCTGCGTGGCGCCCGGCGCCGGAGGTTGCACGCCGGGCTGGCTGTTCGCCAGCGCACCGAGTACCGAATCAAGCAAGCCCATGACGTCACTCCTTTGGTGGGAACGCCCCGATTCTGCACCCGCCCGGCGACCTTGTCGGCCAGGACAAAACCCCGGCACGGCGCACGCCAGCGTGGGCGCGGACTCAGGTGGCGCGCAGCGCCAGCAGCGCCAGCAGCGCCAGCGGCGCGGTCTCGGCGCGCAGCACGCGCGGGCCGAGCGACACCGCCTCGAAGCCGGCCGCGCGCGCGGCCGCCTCCTCGTCCGGCGAGAGGCCGCCTTCCGGCCCGCTGAGGCAGACCACACCGGCCGGCGCCATGCGCAACGCCGCGACCGGTCGCGCGTCGCGAAAACCCAGCATCCAGCGCGACAGCGCACCCGGCGGCAACTCACCCAGCCACTGCGGCAGCGCCCGCACCGGCGCGATCAGCGGCACGCGCGTGCGCCCGCTCTGCTCGCAGGCCGCGAGCGCGACCGCCTGCCAGTGCGCGACCTTCCTCTGCGCGCGTTCGCCGGTCAGGCGCAGCACCGAGCGTTCGCACAGCAGGGGCTGAATCGCGCTCGCGCCGAGCTCGGTGGCCTTCTCGACCAGCGTGTCCATGCGTTCGTTGGCCGGCATGCCGAGCGCAAGCGTGACCTGGAACGGCAGCTCGCGCTCGACCTCGGTCCGGTCGCCGAGCTGCACCGTGACCTCGCTGCGGCCCATCTGCACGACCGTGGCGGCCGACTCGCCGCCGGCGCCGTCGAACAAGGTCAGCGAGGCGCCCGGCTGCAGCCGCAGCACCTGCACGTGGCGCGCCGGGCCGGCCGGCAGCGCGAAGATCGCGCCGGCCGTCAGCGGCCGGTCGATGAAGAGGCGAGGCGGCATGCGCCGAGTGTGCCTCAGCCGTTGCGGCGCCACCGCCAGCGCTGCAGGCTCTGCCGCAGCGCGCGCCAGGCCGCCGACCCGTTCAAGGCTTTGCGCACCTGCCGCCGCAGGCGGCGCCACCAGGCCATCGCGCGCGCGAACCGCGGCATCTGCATCAGCCGCGGTCGGGTCAGCAGGAACAGCCACCCGCCGATCGCCGTGCCGACGAGTTTGGCGGCGACGATGACCGCCAGCCCTGCCAGCGGCCGGCCCTCGCTGATCAGCGCCACCGCGAACAACTTCACCGGCAGCAGCAGCGCCGCGGGAAGCAGGAACAGCACGAGCGCGAGCCGCGGCGGTGCGGCCGCGATGCGCTCCTCCAGCCGCGCCCAGGGCGGCCACAGCGCAAAGCGCCGCAGCCAGGCGGCGAGCGGGTGCCAGCCGAACTCTTCGAGAAAGAACCAGAGCGCCGCGAGCGCGAGCAGCAATCCGCGCAGCACGCGCCAGAGCCGGGCGAGCCCTCTCATGACGGCGCGCCGCGCTGCAGCCAGTCCTCGACGATCGCGCGGGTGTAGATGCTCGCAATCTCGGCGATGAAGCGCGTGAAGTCGACGTGGGCGCCGTCGTCGGCGCGGTCCGAGATAGTGCGCAGCACCGCGAACGGCCGGCCGAAGTCGGCACAGGCCTGTGCGACCGCCGCGCCTTCCATCTCGACCGCGAGTGCATCGGGCAGCGCCGCGCGCAGTTTGGCGCTGTGCGCGGCGCTGGCGACGAAGCGGTCGCCGCTGACGATCAGCCCGCGGTGCACGAGCGCGGCGCCGATGCCGAAGTCGCCCAGGTGCGCGCTGCCGATCAGCGCGTCGGCACGGTCGACGCAGCGCTGCGCCGCCGCGCCGAGCGCCTCGGCGAGCGCCGCGTCGACGTCGAAATGCGAGCGGCCGGTCAGCGGAATCTCGAAGCGCGGGAACAACGGCGAAGCATCCATGTCGTGCTGCAGCAGTTGCTGCGCGACGACCACGTCACCGACCTTCACGCCGCGGCGCAGGCCGCCGGCCACGCCGGTGAAGACGAGCTGGCGCACGCTGAACTCATGCATCAGCAGCACCGCGGTCGTGGTCGTGGCGACCTTGCCGATGCCCGACAGCACCAGCACCACCGGCTGGCCGTGGATCGTGCCCTGATGGAAGTCGCGCCGCGCCAGCCGCACCGACTGCCGGTCGTGCAGCAGCGGCAGCAGCGCGCGCAACTCCTCGTGCATCGCGCTGACGATGGCGACCGGCAGGCGCGACATCGTGGTGACCCCGATCCGCAGACGCTGGGGAAACGACAGCGTCGGTCGCTCAGCCGCCGTACAGCGTGCGCCGGGCGGCGGCGGCCACGGCCTCGCCCTTGCGCTCGGCGATCTGCGCCAGCGTGCGCTGTGCGACCGCCTGCAGCTCCTCGATCGTGCCGGCCTTCTCGACCGCCAGGGTCAGCACGAAGCCGCGCAGGCCGAGTTCCTTCGAGATCATCTGCGTCAGTGCGGCGGTGAACTGGCCGTAGTCGAGCGGCGCGGGCTCGGCCGACGCAGCGGCCGCAGCAACCGGGGCCGCCGCCAGCGCGCTGCTGCGGGTCGCCGCCGAGCCGCTGGGGCGGCTGGTCGCCGGCGCCGCCGCCGGCGCGATCAGGCCGAGCGACTGCAGCGCGGCGAAGTCATCGACGGTGATGCCGGCCAGGTTCGCGAGCAGCATCTCCTCGGACTTGAGGCCGTCGATCACGAGCAGCAGGTTGCGTTGCGCGCGCTCCTTCACGAGCGCACGCGCCTGCATTTCGGTTCGTCCCGCGTCGGTCTTGGCCCAGATCACCGATGAGTTTCCCATTGACGGATCGCGCGCGGCCTGCATCGGGCCGCGCGACCAAGAAATGTATCAGTACCGCCGCACCGTGCCCGTGGCAGAACGCACGCCCCGCAGCTGCGGTACTTCACGATGCGTGATGCGCATCACCCTCCGGCCTCGTGGCTGCGGCCCACGTGCCTGCGGCAGGTGACCCTGCACCGCAAACCATGCGTGCTGGTTGCTCATGCTTTGTCGCGCAGCTCGCGGCGCAGGATCTTGCCGACGTTGGACTTGGGCAGCTCGGTGCGGAACTCGACCACCTTGGGCCGCTTGTAGCCGGTCAGGTTGGCCTCACAATAGGCGCGCACGTCGGCCTCGGTGACCGCCGGGTTGCTGCGCACGATCACCAGCTTGACCGCCTCGCCGGCCTTCGCGTCGGGCACGCCGACCGCGCCGCACTCGAGCACGCCCGGCATCTGCCCAACCACGTCCTCGACCTCGTTCGGGTAGACGTTGAAGCCGCTGACCAGGATCATGTCCTTCTTGCGGTCGACTATTCTGAAGTAGCCGCGCTCGTCGACCACGCCGATGTCGCCGCTGCGGAAGAAACCGTCGGCCGTCATCACCTTCTCGGTCTCGTCGGGCCGCTGCCAGTAGCCGGCCATGACCTGCGGACCCCTGATGGCGATTTCGCCCGGCGTGCCCAGCGGCACCTCGTTGCCGTCGTCGTCGAGCAGCTTGAGTTCGGTGTTGGGCATCGGCAGGCCGATGTTGCCGCTGTAAGCGGTGCTGTCGACCGGGTTGCAGGTAGCCGACGGGCTGGTCTCGGAGAGGCCGTAGCCTTCGACGATCGGGCAGCCGGTCTTCTCGAGCCAGAGCTTCGCGGTCGCGCTGGTCACCGCCATGCCGCCGCCGACCGAGATCACCAGGCCGCTCCAGTCGACGCTGTTGAACTCGGGGTGATGCGCCATCGCGTTGAACAGCGTGTTGACGGCCGGGAAGCTGTGGAAGGTCTCGCCCTTGAGTTCCTTGAACATGCTCGGCAGGTCGCGCGGGTTCGCGATCAGGATGTTCGCGCCGCCCATGCGCATCGCCAGCATCATGTTGGTGTTGAAGCCGAAGATGTGATAGATCGGCAGCGCACAGATCGTCACGATCTGCTGGCCGGCAGGGATCTTCTTCAACGCCGGCTGGTACCAGGCCTCGGCCTGCAGGATATTGGCCACCAGGTTGCGATGCAGCAGCACCGCGCCCTTGCTGACGCCGGTGGTGCCGCCGGTGTACTGCAGCACCGCGATGTCGTCGGGCCCGACGCTGGCCGGGCTGAAGGTCTTGGAGCGGCCCTGCGCGATCGCGTCGTTGAAGGCCACGGCGCCCGGCAGCTCATATGCCGGCACCATCTTCTTCACCTTGCGCACCATGTAGTTGACGATCATCGACTTCGGGAAGCCGAGCATGTCGCCCAGCGCCGTCGTGATGACCTTCTTGGTCGGCACCGCGGCCAGCACCTGCTGCAAGGTGGTGGCGAAATTCTCGACCACGATGATCAGCTTCGCGCCCGAGTCCTTCAGCTGGTGCTCGAGCTCGCGCGGCGTGTACAGCGGGTTCACGTTGACGACCACGTAGCCGGCGCGCAGCACCGCTGCGACCGCGACCGGGTACTGCGGCACGTTGGGCATCATGATCGCGACGCGGTCGCCCTTCTCGAGCCCCTGTGCCTGCAGGTACGCGGCGAGCGCGCGCGCGGCGTCGTCGACCTGCGCGAAGCTGATGGACTTGCCCATGAACTTGTACGCCATGCGGCCGGCATACTTCTTGAAGCTTTCGTCCAGCAACGCCACCAGTGAGCCGTACTGCTCGACATCGATGTCCGCCGGCACGCCGGCGGGGTACTGCTTCAACCATGTCTTTTCCATCGAGCGCTCCGAGAAACAGCGAGGAATTCTGACCGACCAACGCCGCACCCGGCCTAGGGTATTGCCCCGGGGCGGCGCTGAGTAGGATGCGCCGATGCAGAACACGCGCGCCCCGGGCCCGGTGCTGGTGATGGGCGCCGGCGCGATCGGCTGCTACCTCGGCGGCTGCCTGCAGGCGGCCGATGTGCCGGTGCTGTTCATCGGCCGCGCGCGCGTGCTGGGCGCCTTGCGCACGCAGGGCCTGACGCTGACCGATCTGGACGGCCGCGCGCAGCACCTGAGCGCTACCGCCCTGAGCCTGGACGAACAGATTCCCGCGGGCCTCGCACCCGCACTGGTGCTGCTCGCGGTGAAGAGCGGCGCGACCGCCGAGGCCGCCGCCGCGCTCGCGGCCGCGCTGCCCGCGGGCACGCCGGTGCTGTCGATGCAGAACGGTTTGTCGAACGCGGACGTCGGGCGCGCCGCGGCGCCGGGGCTGCGCTGGCTCGCCGGCATGGTGCCGTTCAACGTCGCCGAGCTCGCACCCGGCCGCTTCCACCGCGGCAGCACCGGCGCACTCGCGGCGCAGGACGACCCGGCGCTGCGTGCGCTGCAGCCCGACTTCGAGCGCGCCGGGCTGCCGCTGCAGCTTCACACCGACCTGCGCGCGGTGCAATGGGGCAAGCTGCTGTTGAACCTGAACAACCCGGTCAACGCGCTCTCGGGCCAACCCTTGCGCGCGCAGTTGATGGACCGCGGCTACCGGCAGTCCCTGGCCGCGCTGCAGACCGAGGCGCTGCAACTGCTCGCGCGCGCCGGCATCGCGCCGGCGCAGGTCGCGGCTCTGCCGCCGCGGCGCGTGCCGACCCTGCTGCGCCTGCCGACGCCGCTGTTCAAGCTGATCGCCGCGCGCATGCTGCGCATCGATCCACAGGCACGTTCCAGCATGGCCGACGACCTGGCGCTGGGCCGCGCCACCGAGATCGACGCGCTGTGCGGCGAGGTCGTGCGCCTGGCCGACACGCTGGGCCAGCAGGCGCCGCTGAACGCGCGCATGGTCGCGCTCGTGAAGGCCTGGCCGCAGCGGCCGGTCGCGATGGAGGCACGTGCGATGAAGGCGGCGCTGGGGATCTAGTGTAGTGTTTGAATCTTGACGGAACTTAACATCGCTACCCGACTCGAATGCCCTACTTCGATTTGAATTGGAGCGAGCAATTGCGAGTAGCCCCGGCGGTTGAGTTGACGGATGAGCAGGAGAGCGAGCTGACGAG
>JANXZN010000314.1 GCA_025355545.1 Rhizobacter sp. | reverse complement strand
GGCGGGGCGGGGCGGGGCGAGGCGAGGGTATCAGCTTTGCCGCGCGGCCCGTGTTGGCCGATCCGGCCACACTGGCTTGCGCGAACATCATCGGCTTGCAGCCCCCAGCCCGATCGGCGCGGGCACCATGTTGACGATGCGGGTGAAGAGGGCGCGGTAGTCCGCCTCGGGCTCGTGCCCGGTCAACGGGTCGCGGTTGGCGCTGAACGCTTCGTCGAGATCGGCCCAATCGTCGGCGGTCAGCACCTGTTCGGCCAGCGGCAGGATCTGCTGCTCTTCCATCGCCATGTGGGCGAGGTAGAAGCTCACATAGCGCTCAGCGGCCTCCTCGAACGCCTGGCGACGTGGCTCGCCCATCATCTCGAAACCGAGCAGTGCGTGTTCGAGGTCGCGGATGCTTCGTTCGCCGCTGGCGTGATCGCCGTCAAGATGATCCAGCATGTCGCGCGACAGCGGGGTGCGTGCGCGCAGCTTCGGGAACAGCAACTCCGTTTCCTTGCGGTGATGACGCTTCTCGGGAAACTCGTCGACATAGAAGAGCATCGCGCGCAACGCGGCGAAGTCGGGCAGGGTGCCTTGCCGGCGATGCTGTGCCAGCAGCAGCAGGATCGAACGCAGCATGGCCGAGAGCGCCGCGTGCTCTTCGCGAATGATTCTGATGGTGGCGTGTGTCATGCGAGTCCCGGTTGAAGCCGATAGCCTCGCACGTCTGGTGCGTCGCCGTCTTGCCCTGGATCAAACGCGCGCCGGGCTGGCGGCAACTGAAGTGACGCCGCTGCTGCGTCAGACGAATTGCAAGGCCTCGCCGGACCGGTCCAGCGCGAGAAGGGTTCCGATCATTCCACCGCGCACGCGCTCGACCATCGTTTGCAGCGCGTGCTCGACCTGCTCGGCACTCGGCGATTGCCCGTCGCGCCCGGAGAGGCCGGCAGCGAACACGACGTGCCAGGGCGAACCAGCTGCGCGCGATTCGGCAACGAGGGCGTCGAAACTGACCAGCTCTTCGAGCCCCTTGTCAACGCAGATCACCGGCGCCAGCGTTGCGCCATCGCCCGCGGCGAAGCGCGCGCGTTGCGCCGGCGTGGCGTCTTCCGGCAGCTCGGCGGTTGCGAAGACGAAGAGCAGCCGCTGTGGCTCGGGTTGCGCCGCAGCCGCCTGGAGAAGCTGGTCGAAATGCGAGGTCGTGTCCATCTCGCAAGGGTCGATGAAATCGATCCGGTGAGACTTGCGCTGTATCAAGCCCGCGACCGCCTATGGATGCCTCGATCGCTAAGCTGCACTCGCGCAAATCTCTTGCATCAACGAGTGCAGTTCGTCCGCCTCGAACGGCTTCATCAGGGACCGCGCTCTAGGCCCCCAGGCCTTGAGGCCGTCCTGCATCGAATAGCCGGAACAGAACACCACCCACAGGTCGGGCCGATGGCGCTGCAGACGGCTTGCGAGTTCGGTCCCGCGCATGGACGGCAAACTCACATCGGTCATCAAGACATCGAATTCACCCTTGGCGAATTCGACTTCGGCTGACTCGGCAGAGGCGCAGGAAACGACAGACAGCCCTTCTTCTTCCAGCAGCAGCCCGATCAGTTCCCGAACGTCCGGATTGTCTTCAACGTAAAGCATCCGCATGTCTGGCGTCCGTGGTTGGGCCGGGTCGATTCTGCCCCACCGGGCTGACTGAGCGCTTGGGAAGCGCGGAGTGGATAATCGCCTGCGCTGGATGCCAAGTACAAAGCGTGCTGCCGAGCCCTCCCTTGTCCGCGCGCAAAGGATTACCTTGAACCCGACGGAACCCGCGACCGCGCAGCTCCACACGGCCGTCCCGGAAACCGCTGATGCCCTGCGCCACCGCCTGATTCTCGACAGCGCGATCGATGTGGCCATCATCGCGACCGATTGCGAAGGCCGGGTCACCGACTGGAATCACGGCGCCGAGCATGTCTTCGGCTGGTCGGCGCAAGAGATGCTCGGCGAGCCGGCGGATCGCCTGTTCACGGCGCAAGACCAGACCGACCACCGCCCCGCGATCGAGATGCAATCCGCGCTGGAAACCGGGCGGGCCAGTGACGAACGCCAGCATCTGAAAAAGGATGGCTCGCTCTTTTGGGGCAGCGGCGACATGCTGCCGTTGCGCGGCAGCGATGGCGCGCACCTCGGCTTCCTCAGAATCCTGCGCGATAGCACGCGCGAGCGCGAGGCCGCCGAGGCGCAGCGCGCCGAAGCGGCGTTCCTGAGCGGCGTCCTCGCCGCGTCCGGCGACTGCATCAAGGTGCTCGATCTCGACGCGAACCTGAGCTTCATGAGCGAGCGTGGCCAACGCTTGATGGAGGTCAGCGATTTCAACGCCATTCGCGGCTGTGACTCATAAGGCAAGCCCCCGGCTATGCCGGGGGACTCGCACAGGTTTGACCGTGTGGAGCGGTCGTGGATGCTTCTTATCCGACCAAGGAAAGGAGCTTCCAAATGAAAGAGTACCAGAGCCTCGCGCACACCCGTTG
>JANXZN010000247.1 GCA_025355545.1 Rhizobacter sp. | reverse complement strand
CGCGGGGGGGAAGCCGCTCACCGCCAAAGAAGTCAAAACGATCGCCAGGAATCTCGGCTTTCGTCACAGGGAAACAGCCGGCGGACATGAGCAGTGGGTGCGCGACGCGCCGCTGCCGTTTCGCAAGATGACGATCGATTCGCATCTCGCGCCATTCAGTCCATATCTCATCAAGTCCATGGCATCACAGGCCGGCGTCAGCGTTCGCGAGTTCTATGACGCGCTGGGTAGGTAGCGCTGCCCTCGCCCCGCCGCCTGGAATACGAGCAGTTCACCGCTCGCCAGTTGGAGCGCGCCGGCTGGTCGGGTCGTGCTCGACGGGGCAATTTCGGATGCGAAACGCTGCGAGCACGGGCGATGGTGTCGGGTACTTTCGCCCTCACGGCAACGCCATTGTTCCGTACAAGTTCCGTACGGAGCAGCCAAGTTAGCGAGGGCTACCTATGAAAGGCTTGTCTGTTGGTGCGCCCGGCTGGGATCGAACCAGCAACCCCTGCCTTCGGAGGGCAGTACTCTATCCATTGAGCTACGGACGCGACGCGGGCGATTCTATCAGCGGCACCCCCGCCGCCCGGCGCCTGCCCGCGGGCCGCAACAGGCGCCGGGCCTATAATTTCAAGGTTTTGCGCGGGTCCTTTTAAGGGCTTGGGGCTTGCAGCCCTGACCGCGTCACCGATTTGCGCAGTTTGAGGATCTCATGAGCGACGCCCAGAACCAGCACGATCACGATGGCCCGCACGAAGGCCCCATCAAGACACCCAAGCAACTGATCCTCGCGATCCTGTATGCGTTCGTGGTGCCGATCATCGTGATCGCGTTGCTGGTCGAGTACGTGACCAGCGACCACCGCCCCGCGGCCGGCACGCAAGCCCTGACGCCAGAGGCGGTGGCCGAGCGCATTCAGCCGGTCGGCATGGTGCGGGTGAAGGACGCTTCCGACCTGTCGACCTTGAAGACCGGCGAGCAGGTGTTCGCCGCGCAGTGCACGACCTGCCACACCGCCGGCCTGGTCGGCGCGCCGAAGTTCGGCGACGCCGACGCCTGGGGCCCGCGCATCAAGACCGGTTACGACGCGCTGCTGCACTCGGCGCTGGCCGGCAAGGGCAGCATGGGCGCGCAGGGCGGCGGCGATTTCACCGACCTCGAGATCGGCCGCGCCGTCGTCTACATGGCGAACCAGGCCGGGGCCAAGTTCGACGAGCCTAAGCCGCCCGCAGCCGCGGCGTCGGCCGCGCCGATGACCACCGCGGCGCCAGCCACGACCGCGGCGCCCGCACCTACCGCTGTCGCCGCCGCCGAACCCGCCAAGACCGACGCCGACGGCGCGGTGCCCGCGCTGTACACGCAGCTGTGCCAGACCTGCCACGCCACCGGCGTTGCCAACGCCCCCAAGCTGGGCGACAAGGCCGCCTGGGCACCGCGCCTCGCCGACGCCAAGAATGTCGATGGCCTGACCGCGATCGTCATCAAGGGCAAGGGTGCGATGCCGCCGAAGGGCGGCTCGACCGCGTCGGATGCCGAGATCAAGGCGGTCGTGAGCTACATGGTGGACAGCGTCAAGTAACGCGGGGTTCGCCGCCACGAAAGCCGGCTCGCGAGCCGGCTTTTTTGCGCCGCAACGCCGACATTCATTCAGCTCGGCGACGCTGGCCTGAGCCGATAGCCGAAGCGCGCCGGCAGCGGCTCGAAGCGCGCGGCGGTCGGCATCCAGCATTGCGCCTCGACGGCGTCGGAAGCGAGTTCCATGTCCAGCGTGTGGACCACGCCCAAGCCGAGGTCGGTCGCGAGAAACAGCCGCCCGGCCTCGTCGAGCCACGCGCTCTCGAAGCGCGCGGGCGTGCCGGTGTGGCTGACGATCGCTGGCGCGCCGCCAGCCGCTGCGCTCAGTCGCCACACCCACGGTGCCGCTTCGAGCTCGACGTAGACGCGCTGCGGCCCGTTCTGGAAGAACCAGCAGCCGGCATCGTCATGCAGGTAGTTGCGTTCGACGAACGCGCGCAGCTTCTCGTGCTCGATGCGGCTGCCCTTGACCTGCGGGAACGGCCCCGCATGCTGGACGCGTTCGTCGCGCATGTACCAGTCGCCGCGCGCGTCGAGCGCGAGCCAGCCGTAGCAATGCGGCACGTTCGGCCACTTCTTCAGCGCCTGCTTGACGATGTCGTCCATGCGCCGATCGTGACTCAGAACTGCTTCGCGATCCAGCCCATGACCCGTTCGGGCAAGGTGTTGACATGCCCCGGCCAGCGTCCGCCGGGAAAGCCCACATGCCCGCCGTGCGGTGGCTGCCACAGCGTCACGAACGGCCCCACGTCGCGTTGCCGCGGCAGGCAGTGCGCCGGCACGAACGGGTCGTTGCGCGCATTCAGCACCAGCGCCGGGATGCGGATGCGGTGCAGGTGCGGCTTGGCCGAACCGCGCGACCAGTAATCGTCGGTGTCGCGAAAGCCGTGCAGCGGCGCGGTGAAGATGTTGTCGAACTCGTACAGCGTGCGCGCGGCGAGCAGCCTGTCGCGATCGAACAGGCCCGGGTGCTGCGCGAGCTTGGCCAGCGCTTTCGGCTTCATCGTGCGCAGGAACATGCGGGTGTAGACCTGCCGGTTAAAGCCGCTGCCGATCGCGTGGCCGCCGGCGGCGAGATCGACCGGCGACGACACCGCCGCGACCGCGCCGACCGTGTGCGCCGCGCTCTCGCCGGCCTCTTCGGCCCAGCGCAGCAACGCGTTGCCGCCAAGCGAGACGCCGACCGCTGCGATCCGGCCGCGGTGTTGAGAACGCAGGTGCCGCAGTATCCAGCCGATCTCCTCGAAGTCGCCCGAGTGGTAGGCGCGTGGCGCGCGGTTCAGCTCGCCCGAGCAGCCACGAAAGTGCGGCACCGCGAAACGCCAGCCGTGCCCGCGCGCCCAATGCGCGAAGGCCTGCGCGTAGTGGCTCGCCGACGAACCCTCAAGGCCGTGGAACAGCACCAGCAGCGGCGCGTCGGCGTCGTCGCCCTGCCAATCGACGTCGATGAAGTCGGCACCGGGCCGTCGAAGCGCTTCGAGAACAGCGCCGGCCAGATCGTCTGGGCATGGCCGCCGATCAGCCAGCGCGGCGCACGGTAGTGCTGCATCTGCATCGGCCCGGGATCAGTGCAATGTAGAGGCCGCTTCGACGATCTCTTGCAGCTCGCGCGGCGTGCCCGGGCTCGCATGATGCGAGACCAGCCGCCAGCCCTGCGCGCCCAACAGATAGACGTTGGTCGCGACGACCCAGGCCGACTGCGGGCCCTCGGTCGTCATCACCCGGATGTGCTCGAGCACGCTGTGCACCGAGCAGGCGTGCGTCTGCAGCCGGCGCACCTTCTCGGGCTGCGCGTTGACCGCGCCGTGCGCGAAGATCGACTCGAACGTACTGCGGATCGCGGTCGCGCCGACCACCCGCGGCCCGCCGGGGTGCACGCAGCTGATTTCCTCGTCGTCGGACCATACCGCCATCAGGCGCTCGAGGTCGCCGCGCTGCAGCGCCTCGTAGAACTGCTGCTCGATCTCGTCGGGCGAGGCGAGCGGCGCAGCGGGCTTGGGGCGGGCCATCGGCAGCGACTCTCAGGTGAAGACGACGGTCTTGCGGCCGGTCATGTGAAGACAACGGTCTTGCGCCCGTTGAGCAGCACGCGGTGCTCGACATGCCAGCGCACCGCGCGCGCCAGCACCACGCTTTCGATGTCGCGGCCGACCGCGGTGAAGTCCTCGGGGCCGCGCGACTGGTCGACGCGCTCGACGACCTGCTCGATGATCGGGCCCTCGTCGAGCTCGGCGGTCACGTAGTGCGCGGTCGCGCCGATCAGCTTGACGCCGCGTTCGTGCGCCTGGTAGTAGGGCTTCGCGCCCTTGAAGCTGGGCAGGAAGCTGTGGTGGATGTTGATCGCGCGGCCCTTCAGGAACGCGCAGAACTCGCCGCTCAGGATCTGCATGTAGCGCGCCAGCACGACCAGATCGATCTGCTGCCCGGTCACCAGCCGCTCGATCTGCAGCTCCTGGGTGCGCTTGGCCGCGGCGCTCGCGCCGGTCGCCAGCGGCAGGTGGTGGAACGGCACGCCGTGGCTGGCGCAGAGCTCGGCGAAGTCGGGGTGGTTCGAGGCCACGCCGGCGATCTCGGCCGGCAACTGGCCCGACCGGCAACGGAACAGCAGGTCGTTCAGGCAGTGACCGTGCTTGCTGACCAGCAGCAGCAGGCGCGGCCGGCGCAGCAGCGCGTGCAGTTGCAGGTCCATCTTGAATTTCGCGCGCAGCGGGGCCACCAGTGCTTCGAGCGCCGCCGGGTCGGCCCGCGCCGCCGGCGCCTCGAAGTGCACGCGCATGAAGAACAGGCCGGTGGCGTCGGCGCCGAGCAGGTCGCCGAACTGCTGCGAATCGAGGATGTTGCAGCCGGCCTCGTACAACAGACCGGAGACGGTGTAAACAATGCCCTTCGCATCGCGACAGGACAGGGTGAGGATGAATTCGCGCGGGTCGGACATTAGGATACGCTTCGGTGCGCGCCGATTGTACGAACGCCGCGCCGCCACGCCGCCCTCACGCCGATTGCCCTTCCCGAAAGCCCCCTCGCCCCATGCCGACCCCTCAGCGCGACTGGTCCGAACGCAGCCAAGAGCTGTCGCGGCTGCTCGGACGCGCCGGCGTCGGCGACCGTGCAGCATTTGCCGCGCTTTACGAGCACACCAGCGCGCATCTGCTCGGCGTCGTCTTGCGTATCCAGCGTGACCGGGCCCAGGCCGAAGACATCCTCCAGGAGGTGTATGTCAATGTCTGGCGCGCGGCGCAAAGCTTCGATGCCGCGCAAAGCCAACCCTTGACCTGGCTGACGAGCATCGCGCGCAACCGCGCCATCGACAGCCTGCGCCGCACGCAAACCCAGCCGCAGTTGCAGACCAGCTTTCCCAACCCCGACAACGAGGATGCCGACGTGTACGACACCGTGGCCGACAACGCGCCCGGCCCGCTCGATCTGCTGAGCCGGGCCTCCGATGCGCGCGCTCTGGCGGCCTGCATGGAATCGCTGAGCGCACAGCAACGCCAGAGTGTCGCGCTCGCCTTTTTCGACGGCCTGAGCCACGCCGAGGTCGCGTCCAACATGCGCCAGCCGCTCGGCACGGTCAAATCATGGGTGCGGCGCGCGTTGATGTCGCTGAAGGGTTGTCTCGAGTCCGCGGTGCGCCGCGATGCCGACGCGGCGCGCGGCTGATCGGAACGCCATGGACTACAGCCGCCCCGAACTCGCCGACCGCCTCGCCGCCGAATACGTCGCCGGCCTGCTGCGGGGGCCGGCGCGGCGGCGCATCGAGGCCCTGCTGCCGGCCCACCCGGCGCTGCGCGCGGCAGTGCGCGCCTGGCAGGATCGGCTGATGCCGCTGACCGCGGTGATCGAACCGCAGCTGCCGTCACCCACGGTCTGGCGCCGCATCGAGCAGCGCCTTCATGGCGGAGCGGCAGGCGCCGGCTGGTGGCGGCAGCTCGCGTTCTGGCGCAGCTTCTCGGCGCTCGCCGGGGTCGCGGCGCTCGTGCTCGCGGTCATGCTTGCGAACCCGGGGCCGGTGCAGCCGCCGATCATCGTCGTGCTGTCGGCGGCGGCACCCGAAGCCGGTGCCGCGCCCGGTGCCATCGCGCCGGCGTCGTTCGTCGCCAGCATCACCGCCGACGGCCGCTCGATGGTGACCAAGCCGATCACCAACGTGCGCCTGCAGGCCGACCGATCGCTCGAGCTGTGGTCGCTGCCGGCCAGCGGCGCGCCGCGCTCGCTCGGCCTGATCGCCGCCGACAAGGCCAGCGTGGTGCGGCGCGGCAAGGTGCTCGAGGGCACGGATGCCTTCGCGGTCACGCTCGAAGCCGCCGGTGGCTCGCCCGACGGCAAACCGCACGGCCCGGTGCTGTACGTCGGCAAGCTGACGTTGTGACCACGGCCTGAGGGCGTCGCGTCAGGTCGAGACGGCTGCGGCCAGCGCCGCCTCGACCCGCCCGGCGCTGACGCCGGTCAGGCACCGCGTGTGGCCGAAGCGGCAGACACGGTCGAAGCAGGGCGCGCAGTCGAGCTGCAGTTCTTCCTTCAGCCACAGCACGCGGGCACGCGGGTTCAGCGGCGGCGTGTGCTCCGGGCTGGTCGAGCCGAACACCGCTGCCTGCGGCACGCCGAAGGCGGCGGCCACGTGCATCAGGCCCGAATCGTTGCTGACGACGCCGCGCGCGCCGGCGATCAGCGCCATCGCGTCCTGCAGCGAGGTCTTGCCGGCAAGCACGCGACAGGCGCCGCCGGACTGGGCGGCGATCCGTTCGCACAGCGCCGCCTCCTTGGCGGAGCCGAGCAGCAGCACCGGCTGGTCGTGCTGGCGATGCAGCGAGCGCGCCAGTTCGGCATAGTGCTCGGCCGGCCAGCACTTGGCCGGGCCGTACTCGGCGCCGGGCGCGAAGAC
The DNA here is from genome assembly GCA_025355545.1 of Rhizobacter sp. Classification (GTDB taxonomy): domain Bacteria; phylum Pseudomonadota; class Gammaproteobacteria; order Burkholderiales; family Burkholderiaceae_C; genus LMDS01. The sequence goes on along the minus strand of JANXZN010000247.1, from coordinate 3,794 downwards.
CCAGTACGCGGCCGGCTGAACGCCCGCCGCGCGCGTTGCCTGGTCGAGCACAGGCTGCGCGAAGCGCATCCGCGGGCGCTCGCCGACGGGCGCCGCCGGTGCGGCCAGCGCGCTGTAGAACGCGACCATCGGCGGGCGGCCGGGCGGATTCGGCAGGCGCTGGTTGAGCAACAGGTAGCGACCTTCGCCGTGGTAGCCGATGCGTTTCGGGATGCGCGCCAACCACGGGATCAGCGCCGATTTGAGCGAGTTCGGCAGCACGTAGGCGGCGTCGAAACGGCCGCGCAGCGCGCGTGCCACGCGGCGCCGCTCGGCCCAGTCGAGTCGGCCGTGCGCGAACGGGAATTCGATGACCTCGGCCACCTGCGGCATCGCGCGGTACACCGGTGCGACCCAGGGCAGCGCCGCGACGCTGAGCTGCTCGCCGCGCGCAGCCAGCCGGGCCAGCAGCGGTTCGGACATCACCGCGTCGCCGATCCACTGCGGCGCCACGACGAGCGAGCGGGTCGCTGGTGGCGCTTCGGGTGCGCGAGTCACCGACCCGCCCGCGTTCAATGGGTGTGGACCTTCTCGCCCGCCTTCAGACGATAGACCGTGCCGCAGTACGGGCACTTGCCCTCGCCGGTCGCCGCGACATCGATGAAGACGCGCGGGTGCGTGCTCCACAGCGCCATCTTCGGGTTCGGGCAAAACACGACGCCCGGGCCTTCGAGGTCCTTGGCGCTCACTTCGACGCATGCCACCGGTTCGCGACTCATCATTGCAACCCTTCAGACTTTGCTCAGCCACTCGGCGTACTTCGGGTTGCGCCCGTTCACGATGTCGAAGAACGCGCTCTGGATCTTCTCGGTGATGGGCCCGCGCGAGCCCGCGCCCAGCTCGATGCGATCGAGCTCGCGGATAGGCGTCACTTCGGCGGCAGTACCGGTGAAGAAAGCTTCATCGCTGATGTAGACCTCGTCGCGCGTGATGCGCTTCTCGATCACCTTCAGCCCCAGGTCGGCGCAGATCGCGAACACGGTGTTGCGGGTGATGCCGTTGAGCGCGCCGGCCGACAGATCGGGGGTGTAGACCACGCCGTTCTTGATGACGAACAGGTTCTCGCCCGCGCCTTCGCTGACGAAGCCGTTCGCGTCGAGCAGCATCGCCTCGTCGTAGCCGTCGTCGAGCGCTTCCATGTTGGCCAGGATGGAGTTGGTGTAGTTGCTGACCGCCTTGGCCTGCGTCATCGTGATGTTGACATGGTGGCGCGTGAAGCTCGAGATCTTCACGCGGATGCCGCGCTTCATGCCGTCTTCGCCGAGGTACGCGCCCCAGGGCCAGGCCGCGACCATCAGGTGCACCGTGTTGCCCTTGGGCGAGACGCCGAGCTTCTCGGAGCCGATCCAGGTCAGGGGTCGCAGGTAGCAGGATTCGAGCTTGTTCTCGCGGACCACGTCCAGCTGCGCCTGCATCACCTGCTCGAACGTGAATGGGATCTTCATGCGCAGGATCTTCGCGCTGTTGAACAGCCGTTCGGTGTGCTCGCGCAGCCGGAAAATCGCCGTGCCGTTCACCGTGTTGTAGGCACGCACCCCTTCGAAAGCGCCACAGCCGTAATGCAGCGTGTGGGTCAGCACGTGGATCTTGGCGTCGCGCCAGTCGACCATCGCGCCATCCATCCAGATCTTTCCGTCGCGGTCGGCCATCGACATGGCGGGGCTCCATAGGTGGTTCAAGTGAGGAGGGAATTCTATCGACTCGAGATCGGCCGACCGACTCGCGACCCGAGCCCTGCAGGATCCCGGGCGGCGACGCCGCGCTCGGGAACATTTCTTTTCGATCCGTCCCCCGTGACCCGGGGGTCGCAAGCGCTTGGCACATGCGCATTGCGTCACGCACAATCAGCTCAAGCCGATTTGCGACGCATGATGTGCGAACAACACCCGGCGAAATTCGTCAAACCGTCTGTCTCGGGAGTCATCAATGAAAATTTCTCGTGTACTTCTAATGAGCTCCGCGCTCGTCGCGCTCGGGCTGACCTCATCGGCGTACGCCGCTGTCAGTTGCGGCGATTCATTCGCCACGGTTTCCAACCCGGGCTACGTGTCGTGCCAGGGCCCCGTGTCCGGCAACATCGCTCCGGGGCAAACCAACGTGGCCACCTTCGGCGGCATCGATTACGCCCTGGTCGGCAAGAGCGACGATGCAAACGCGGGCCCGTTTCAGCTCGACTTTCCCGGTGCTTCGTCTGGGACGTTGACATTCGACGCGCCGATCGCCGGGTTCTTCGTGCTCGGCCTGAAGGGCGGCCCTGACTACAGCCTGTATCTCTTTGACGGCGGCGTAAACGGCATCAGTTCGCTGAACTTCGACACGCTTGGCATCATGACAGGTGGTGGCAAGGCGGGCCCGGGCCTCTCGCATGCTGCGCTGTTCGGTGGCGACCCCGTGACCCCCGTGCCGGAGCCCGGCACCTACGCGCTGATGCTCGCCGGCCTGGGCGTCGTCGGCTTCATGGCGCGCCGCCGCAAGCAGCAAGCCTGACCCGACACAAGGCTCTGAATGAGTACAGAGCCCCGCTTCGGCGGGGCTTTTTGTTGCTTGGCCTGGTCGTGTGGTCGGCGCGCGCTCAGAGCCGATCGACGTAGCCGCAGCGACCGCTGTCCTTGATCTCGCGCGCGGCCGATCGCAGTCGGGCTAGCGCCGCGCGGTACAGCGAGGTCGCGGTGCTGATGCGGCGCACCCCCGCCGCCTGCAATTCGGCGACGCTGAACGATTTGCCCTTGATGCTGACCATGAAACTGACCGGCTTCGCCAGCGACGCAGACACGCTGCGCACCGCGTCCAGGCTCGGCAGGGCGGGCGCGAACAGCACGTCGGCGCCGACCTTCTCGAAGGCCTGCAGGCGGCGGATCGTGTCGTCGAGATCGGGAATGCCGCGAATGAAGTTCTCGGCCCGCGCGGTCAGCGTGAACTTGAACGGGCGCGCGCGGCCTCGACGGCAGCGGCGACACGCTCGACGGCCGCGTTGAAATCGTAGATCGGGTGGCTCGGGTCACCGGTCGCATCTTCGAGCTGCGCCAGGATCTGCGCGCTGCCGGCGCCCCAGGCATCGGGCATCACGAACGCCGTGGGGCCGCGCGATGCAATTGCGCGAAGCCGAGGGCCATGTCCGTTTGGGTGCTGGGCATGATCTGGCTCCAAAGGTGTGCCGTGCATTCTGCCGCCGTCACGCAGCCCACTTCTTGCCACGCTGCGCATAGCCCAGCGCCAGATCAAACACGTTGTCGCACTTCTGTTTGAAGAGTGAGCGATCGTATGAAGCAGGCAAGTCCTGGTCCAGGACTCGCTGAATTTCCGATCGGACCTTGTGCTGGGTCTGATTGTCCTTGTGCCAATCCTGAACGAGCAGTTTCGGGTGCGCTTCGATCAGCCGATGCAGCAGATCCTTGGCCGCAAGCCGAACGCGCTGGGTCTCGATCTGCGTCATCGCCTCCTTGCGTGCGAGGCGAACTGTGCGCATCACCGTCCGGTGCGGCTGAGTTGGGCCAGGCTGCTCAAGCGCGTCTTTGAGCTCGACCTTGAGCACTGCCCGAACTGCGGCAGCGAGCTGAAGCTCGTCGCCGCGATCCTGGAGGCGCCGGTCATCGAGAAGATCCTCACTCATCTGGGTTCCTGATTAGCAATGATCGTCAGCCAGGCTCACCTGGTGAGCCAGTGGCGGTTCACTCTGCACTCCATCTCATCAAGAAGGAGTGCGCCCGTGGCGATGAATCGAATCCAATTTCAGCCCGGTCTGTCGATGCCCGAGT
>JANXZN010000171.1 GCA_025355545.1 Rhizobacter sp. | reverse complement strand
GCCTTCTTGTCGTCCTTCTTCGCGGCGGCGGCGGGGGCAGCGGCCTTGGCAGGTGCGCCGGCGAACGCGGCGCCGTTGACGGTCAGGCCTTCGGTCGAGAACTTTGCGGCATTGGTTTCGCCGACGCCCTTGACGCGCGTGACCATGTCCTGCCAGTCTTTGAACCCGCCCTTGCTGCGCTCTTCGACGATCTTGGCCGAGATCGCAGGGCCGATGCCCTTGATGGCTTCGAGTTCGGCCTGGGTCGCCTTGTTCGCGTCGACGGCCGCGAACGCGACCGCGGCGAACAGGGCCAGCATCGCGGCGAGAATCTTCTTGATCATTTGCATACCTCGAAAGGGTGGTGTGCCGCGCTGCGGCGAGTTCGGGCGCCGACCAGAAACGGCCGGCGGCAGAGTCCATAACGCCAGCGAGGAATCGCAGGTTGACCCGCGCGGCGCGAAATCCGTTCAGCCCTGGCGCGCGAGCCAGCCGACATAGGCCTGCACGCCCGTGGCCACGTCCGCGAAGGCGTGATCGCAGCCTGCGGCGCGCAGCGCCGTCAGGTCGGCCTGGGTGAACGACTGGTACTTGCCGACGAGCGCGTCGGGGAACGCGATGTACTCGACCAGCCCCTGGCGTACCAGTTCCTCCAGCGGCAGCCCCGCCTCGCCCTTCAGCGCCCGCGCCGCGTTGACCGCCGCCAGCGCCACGTCGTTGAACGGCTGCGCGCGCCCGGTGCCGAGGTTGAAGATCCCGCTGCACCCGGGATGCTGCAGGAACCACAGGTTCACCGCGACGACGTCGTCGACGAACACGAAGTCGCGGCTCTGCTGCCCCGGGGTGTAGCCGCCGTACTCGCCGAACAGCTTGACCTTGCCGGTCTCGGTGAACTGGTTGAAGTGATGGAACGCCACCGAAGCCATGCGCCCCTTGTGCTGCTCGCGCGGCCCGTAGACGTTGAAGTAGCGGAAGCCCGCGACCTGCGCGGTCTTGCCGGACTGCGCGTTCGGCAGCATGCGCCGCACCACGTTGTCGAACAGTAGCTTGGAGTAGCCGTAGACGTTCAGCGGGCGCTCGAACTCGGGTAACGCGACGAACGACGCGCTGCCGCCGTAGGTCGCCGCCGACGAGGCGTACAGCAGCCGCGTGCCCTGGGCTTGGGCCGCATCGAGCAGGTCCTTGGAGCAGCGGTAGTTGGTGTCGAGCATGAAGCGCCCGTCGTGCTCCATCGTGTCGGAGCAGGCGCCTTCGTGGAACACGGCGTCGACCCGGCCGAACTCCCGCTTCGCGAAGCGCGCGTAGAACTCGCGCTTGTCGAAGTAGTCGCTGAGTTGCGCGCCCAGCAGGTTGCGGTACTTCGGGCCGTCGGTCAGGTCGTCGACCGCGATCACGTCGGCGATGCCGATCGCGTTCAGGCCGTGCACGAGATTCGAGCCGATCATGCCGGCGGCGCCGGTGACGACAACCTTCATGCGAACAACTCCTCGTAGCCGACGCTGGCCGTGCCGAACTTGCCGACGACGATGCCGCCGGCGCGGTTCGCGATGGGCATCGCCTCGCGCAGGCTCAGGCCCGCGCCGAGCATCGCGGCCAGCGTGGCGATCACGGTATCGCCGGCACCGGTCACGTCGAAGACTTCGCGCGCCTGGGCCGGGACCTGCAGATGACCCTGAACGTCGAACAGCGACATGCCGTCCTCGGAACGAGTCAGCAGCAGCGCGTCGAGTCGGTGCGCCGCGCGCAGCGCCTGGACGCGCTCGTGCAGCTGTGCCTCGCTGCTCCAGGTGCCGATGACCTGGGCGAGCTCGGCGCGGTTCGGGGTGATCACGGTCGCACCGGCGTAGCGGCTGTAGTCGCTGCCCTTGGGGTCGATCAGCACCGGCTTGCCGAGTTGCCGCGCGAGTTCGACCATGTGCGGAATGTGGGTCAACCCGCCCTTGCCGTAGTCGGAGAAGAGCACGGCGTCGTGCTCGGGCAGCACGCGCTCGAACTCGGCGAGCATGCCGGCGAGCACTTCGTGATCCGGCTGGTTCTCGAAGTCGATGCGGATCAGCTGCTGCGAACGGCCGATGACGCGCAGCTTGACGATGGTGTAGAGCTGCGGGTCGCTGCCGAGCAGCGCGGCCACGCCTTGCTGCTCGAGCAGGCGGCGCAGCTTGCGCGCCGGTTCGTCGTCGCCGACGACCGTCAGCAAGGTGGCCTGCGCGCCCAGGGTTTTGACGTTCAGCGCGACGTTGGCGGCGCCGCCCAGGCGCTCCTCCTCGCGGGTGACGCGCACCACCGGCACCGGCGCCTCGGGCGAGATGCGGTCGACCGCGCCGAACCAGTAGCGGTCGAGCATCGCATCGCCGACGACGAGCACGCGCGATCCGCCCACCTGCTCGCGCGATGGGTTGGCGGCCATCACAGGTCCTCCAGTCGCTGCGGCGGGTAGCTGTCCCAGTTCAGGCAACCGGGACACTGCCAGAAATAGTGCTGCGCCTCGAAGCCGCAGGCGGCGCAGCGGTAGCGGTGCAGCGGCTTCGCGGCGCGGCCGATCGCGTCGCCGAGCGCCTTGGTCTCGGTGGCGTCGAAGTGTGCCGCGCCCGGCTGCGTGATCAAAGCCTGCGCGACCGAGAGCGTCGGGTGCTGACGCAGCTGCGCGAGCAGGCGCTCGCGCTGGCGCGCCGGCTCGGGATCGAGCAGCGCTAGCGCATCCAGCAGGTCCATCGTCGGCGCACGCGCGTACAGCTCGCGCAGGCGGGTGATCGCGGCCGCCGCGCCGCCGCTGGCGAGTGCGCTTTGTGCGTACTCGTGCGCTACCAGGTTGAACGAAGCCGGGTGCGCGACCATCAGCACACCCCACAGCGCCAGCACATCGGCATGGTCGCGGCGGCGCGCCGCGCGCTGGCCGGCCAGCACCAGCGGCCGCGCCGCCTGGGGTGCGGCGTCGCGAGCGTGTTTCAGCGCGCTGTCGGCTTCGTCGGCCTGATGCTTCGCATCGGCCTCGAGCGCGATCTCGCACCAGTAGTGCGAGATGCGCGACGCGAACGAGCCGGTGCCGCGATTCTCGAGTTTCTGCGCCACTTCGACGGCGGCGCGCCAGTCGCGCGAGCGCTCGTGCAAGGTCAGCAGCGCGAGGCGCGCTTCGGTGTCGAACGATGTGCCTTCGAGCGCGAGGTAGGCGGCCTCGGCGCGGTCGAACAGGCCGGCCTTCATGAAGTCCTGGGCCAGCGCGTGCTGCGCGCGATCACGTTCGGTGCGCGGCAGGTCGGCGCGGTTCAGCAGGTGCTCGTGCACGCGCACCGCGCGCTCGAATTCGCCGCGGCGGCGGAACAGGTTGCCGAGCGCGAAGTGCAGGTCCGAGGTGTCCGGGTCTTGCTGAACTGCTTCGATGAAGGCGTCGATCGCCTTGTCGTGCTGCTCGTTCAGCAGCAGGTTCAGGCCCTTGTAGTAGGCCTTCGGCGAATCCTTCTGCTCGCGCTTCCATTGGTGCAGATCGAGCCGCGACGCGAGCCAGCCGAGCGCGAAGGTCAGCGGCAGGCCGAGCAGCAACCACTGCAGGTCAAAGTCCATCGCGCGGTGGGTGTGGAATTGTGATGTCGGCCGCCGGTGTCATGGCCGGCAGATCGGCCTTGGCCTCGATCACCGGCGCGTGCTTGCGCGCGACGCGGCGATGCTTCCACCAGCTCGGCACCATCGCGAACACGCCGAACGCGCAGCCGAGCGCGAACGCAGCGAGCACGATGAAAACCATCGGGGCGCGCCACTCCTGACCGAAGAACCAGCGCACGCCGGCCTCCTGCTGATTGTTCAGCGCGAACGCGAAGAGCGTGAAGAAGATGGCGGCTCGGAAGAGCCAGACGAGCAAGCGCATCGGCGGGGAACGCAATCGGAACAGGCGGCCGATTCTACCGGCCGGGTGATGCGAAGCAGCGTTCAGTCGTCGCCGACGACCGGCGCGCGCGGCGCGGGCTCGGCGCCGAGCGGCACGTGCGCGTCGACGGCTTCGCGCAGCGCCTTGCCGGGCTTGAAATGCGGGACGAGCTTCTCGGGGATCACCACCTGCTCGCCGCTGCGCGGGTTGCGCCCCACGCGCGGCGGGCGGCGGTTGATCGAGAAGCTGCCGAAACCACGGATTTCGATGCGGTGCCCTTTGGAAAGAGCGGCGGACATCGCATCGAGGATCGTCTTGACCGCGAACTCCGTGTCACGGTGCGTCAGCTGGCCGAAGCGTTCGGCCAGCTGCGCCACCAAGTCAGAGCGGGTCATCGACATGCTGTCGGGAAACGACCGCAGGCCAGCGCTCCCCTCGGGAGACGCTGTCGAAGGCGGCCAGGGGCTGTCATGTCAGCCGTTGTCCTTCTGGTTGTCGAGCTTGGCGCGCAGCAATGCGCCCAGGCTCGTCGTGCCGGCGTTCTCGCGCTCGCTCGTTTGAGCCAGGCGGGTCATCGCTTCCTGGTTGTCGGCGTTGTCCTTGGCCTTGATCGACAACTGGATCGACCGCGTCTTGCGGTCGACGTTGATGATCACGGCGTTGACTTCGTCGCCTTCCTTCAGCACGTTGCGTGCGTCTTCGACACGGTCGCGGCTGATTTCCGAAGCGCGCAGGTAGCCCGTCACGTCGGCGTTGAGCTCGATCTCGGCGCCACGCGCGTCGACCGTCTTGACCTTCCCGGTCACCGACATGCCGCGGTCATTGACCGAGGTGTAGCTGGTGAACGGGTCGGAGTCGAGTTGCTTGATGCCCAGCGAGATGCGTTCGCGATCGACGTCGACGGCCAACACGATGGCTTCGACTTCCTGGCCCTTCTTGTAGTTGCGCACCGCGGCTTCGCCCGGCTCGTGCCACGACAGGTCGGACAGATGCACCAGGCCGTCGATGCCGGCTGCCAGGCCGACGAACACGCCGAAGTCGGTGATCGACTTGACCGGGCCCTTGACACGGTCGCCGCGCTGCACGGTGGTCGAGAACTCTTCCCACGGGTTCGCCTTGCACTGCTTCATCCCCAGGCTGATGCGGCGCTTGTCTTCGTCGATCTCGAGGACCATGACTTCGACTTCGTCGCCGAGCGAAACGATCTTGCTCGGGGCGACGTTCTTGTTGGTCCAGTCCATCTCCGACACGTGCACCAGGCCTTCGATGCCCGGCTCGATCTCGACGAACGCGCCGTAGTCGGCGATGTTCGTGATCTTGCCGAACAGCCGCGTGCCGTTCGGGTAGCGGCG
>JANXZN010000165.1 GCA_025355545.1 Rhizobacter sp. | reverse complement strand
GCCAGACGCACGCTCGTCAGCTTGGAGCGAATCAGCTCGTCGAGCACCTCGCGCTCTTCGTCCGACAGCACAATCTCAGGGGCAACTCGCACTCTCGTTCTCCACACCAGTCCGTAGTAGATCATTGGTGTGGCGGGGTTTTGTTAAGTTTCATCAAGATTGCATCTCTGCACTAGGAAGTGTTGCTGCCGATCGCCGCGCCGGGTGGCGGCGACGCGGTGGACTGGCGCACGACCAGATCGGCGCGCAAGGTCTGGTGCAGCGGCGCGCCGCGCACGGGCTCTTCGATTTCCGAGGCGAGGCGCTCGAGCGCGAGGCCGCCGAGCTCGGTGATGCGCGCACGCACGGTCGTCAGCGGCGGCAGCACGTAGCGGCTGACGGGCACGTCGTCGAAGCCCGCCAGCGCGATGTCGTTCGGCACCCGAAGCCCGCCCCCGTTCAGCGCCGCCAGGCAGCCGATCGCCATCATGTCGTTGCTCGCGAACAGCGCGCCGGGGCGGCGCGTCAGCGCGACGACCTGGCTGCCGGCGCGAAAGCCCGACTCCTGCGTGAAGTCGCCCTGCAGCACCTGCTCGGGCACGCCGGGCAGCAGCGCAGCGATCGCACAGCGGTAGCCGCGCAGCCGCTCCTGCGCCTCGAAATTGCTCTCGGGGCCGGCGACGAAGGCGATGTCGCGGTGGCCGCGTTCGACCAGGTGCCGCACCATCGCATACGCGCCTCCGTGGTTGTCGACCGCGAACGACGAATGCCGGCCGCCGGCGACATGCGTGTTCATCAGCACTGCGGGCAGGTCGTCGGCGACGTTGCCCCACAGAAAATCGGCGCTGACGTGCGGCGACATCACGAGCAGCCCGTCGACGCGGCCGTTCATCGCGCGCAGCGCCGCAGCCGCCTCGGCCGCGTCGCCGTGCGAACTCGACACCAGCAGGTGCAGCCCGCGCGCGCGCGCGGCGAGGTCGATGCCGCGGATCAGCTCCGAGAAGTACTCGCCGTGCAGGTCGGGCAGCAGCGCGCCGACGGTGTGGGTGCGCCGCGTGATCATGCTGCGCGCCGCGCTCGAGGGCACGAAGCGCAGCTGGGCGACCACGCCCAACACGTGCTCGCGCGTCCGCGCGATGACGTTGGCGTGGCCGTTCAGCGTGCGCGACACCGTCGCCACCGATACCCCGGCGATGCGCGCGACATCCTTGATCGTGGTCGCCATGGTCGGGGCCCGCGCCGGCTCAATCGGCCTGGTTCAGTGTCGCGCCGTTGGACGCGATCACGCCGGCGTAGAAATGCGCGCTGTCTTTCAGCGTGCGCTCCTGGGTGTCGAAGTTGACGTGCACGAGGCCGAAGCGCTTCGAGTAGCCGAGCGACCACTCGAGGTTGTCCATCAGCGACCAGGCGCAGTAGCCGCGCAGATCGACGCCTCGTTCGATCGCCTCGTGGATCGCGCGCAGGTGGCTGCGGTAGTAGGCCACGCGCAGCGGGTCGGACATGCGCCCGCCTTCGGCCTTGGGCGGGTCGTAGAACGCAGCGCCGTTCTCGGTCACGTACTGCGGGATGTTGCCGTAGCGCTGCTTGAGCCAGCACAGGATTTCGGTCAGGCCCTGCGGGTGCACTTCCCAGCCGGTGTCGGTGTAGGTCGACTGCGACTGCGGCACGACCGCGGTCTTGACCGGCCACGCGCTTTCCTCGTGGCGGATCATGTCGCGCATGTAGTAGTTGATGCCGACGAAATCGATCTTCTGGCGGATCAACTCGTAATCCTCGGCCGGCCACTCGGGCCAGGCCTCGCCGAAGATTTCGGTCATCTCGTCCGGGTACCGGCCGAGAAACACCGGATCGAGGTACTGGCGATTCATGTAGGCGTCGGCGCGGCGTGTCGCGGCCACGTCCTCGGGCTTGTCGCTGGCCGCGTGCTTGGGCGCGAGGTTCACGACGATGCCGATCTCGTGCTTGCCGAGCGCGCGGTATGCCTGCACCGCCTTGCCGTGCGAGCGCATCAGCTGGTGCGATGCGATCGGCGCCTCGAAGCGGTTCTTGTGGCCGGGCGCGAGCGCGCCGTGCAGGTAGCCGCCATCGGCCACGACCCAGGGCTCGTTCAAGGTCGTCCACTTCTTCACGCGGCCGTCGAGGCGCTCGTACATCACGCTGGCGTAGTCGGCGAACCAGTCGGCGACGTCGGGGTTCAGCCAGCCGCCGCGGTCGTCGAGCGCGGCGGGCAGGTCCCAGTGGTAGAGCGTGGCGAGCGGCTCGATGCCGTTCTCGAGCAGGGTGTCGACGAGCCGCTCGTAGAAACCGAGGCCGCCTTCGTTGACGCGGCCGCGGCCCTCGGGCAGCACACGCGCCCAGGCGATGCTGAAGCGGTAGGCCGTCAGGCCCAGGCGTTTCATCATCGCGACATCGTCCTGCATGCGGTTGTAGTGGTCGCAGGCGACGTCGCCGGTGTCGCCGTTCTGCACCAGCCCCGGCGTGCGCACGAAGCGATGCCAGATGCCCGGCCCGGCCCCGTCGGCGAGCGCAGAGCCTTCGATCTGATAGGCCGACGTGGCGGCACCCCAAAGAAAGGACGGCGCGAACTGGTACGTCTTCAACAGCGGCCCCAAGGTATGTTTCAATGTATGTAAACGTTATCATCCACGTGCGACCGCACCAATGCGGGTAAGTGCGGTAGGCACAATCGTTGAGCATTTGCAGCGCGATGTGAAGCGCCGAAACAACAAGAAAGTCGCCTTGCGCGGCCTTCGGCGCGGCAGGCGGCCGCGGGATCAGGGGGCGGCAGGCGCCATCGCGAGCAGCCGCTCGACGCGCTCTTCGGTCGACGGATGGGTCGAGAACAGGCCGCGCAGACCCCCGGCCGACAGCGGGTTCATGATCATCATCTGCGCCGTCTCGGGGTGGCGCTCGGTCGTTTCCAGCGGGATGCCCTGCGCGGCGCGATGGATCTTTTGCAGCGCGCTGGCCAGCGCGCGCGGCTCGCCCGAGATCTCAGCGCCGCCGCGATCGGCCTCGAACTCGCGCGCGCGGCTGATCGCCATCTGGATCAGGCCCGCGGCGATCGGCGCCAGGAACATCACCAGCAGGCCGACGACCGGGTTCGCCCTGCGGCCCTCGCTGTCGCGGCCGCCGAAGAACATCGCGAAGTTCGCGAGCATCGAGATCGCGCCGGCCATCGTCGCGCTGACGGTGCTGATCAGGATGTCGCGATGCCGCACGTGGGCAAGCTCATGCGCCATCACGCCGCGCAGTTCGCGCTCGGAGAGCATGCGCAGGATGCCGCTGGTCGCGGCGACCGCGGCGTGCTCGGGGTTGCGGCCGGTCGCGAACGCGTTCGGCGCGTCTTCGTTGATCAGGTAGACCTTCGGCATGGGCAGCTGCGCGCGCTGCGCGAGCTCGCGCACCATGCTGTAGAACTGCGGCGCGGAGCTCTCGTCGACTTCCTGCGCGTGGTACATCTTCAGCACCAGCTTGTCGGAAAACCAGTAGCTGAAGAAGTTCATGCCCAGCGCGGCGACGAGCGCGATCATCATGCCCTGCTGCCCGCCGAGCAGCGAGCCGAGGGCCATGAACAGGGCCGTGATGGCCGCCATCAGGATCGCGGTCTTCATCAGGTTGAACATTGGATGGGTTCCTCGTTGACGCGCATGCAGTCGCGTAGGTGCGGGCAGCGTACGCGAGTTCAACGGCGCGCCGCGGCGAAGACCCTGCCGGCGGCGAGCGGCATGCCGTGCAGGAATTGCGCAGCGCTCAGGCGCCTGCCGCCGGCGCGCTGCAGTTCGGTCAGGCGCAACGCGCCGTCGCCGCAGGCGACCGTGATACCGGCCTCGCCGACCGCCAGCAGCTCGCCCGGTGCACCCCGGCCAGCCGCGACTTCGCCGCGCCAGCATTTGATCGCCTCGCCATCGAGTTGCGTGCTCGCACCGGGGAACGGGTCGAACGCGCGCAGCCGGCGTTCGATGGCGGCGGCGCTGTCGCGCCAGTCGATCGCGGCCTGCGCCTTGTCGATCTTGTGCGCGTAGCTGATGCCTTCGGTCGGCTGCGGCCGCGGCGCCAGGCCACCGCAGGCGGCCAGCTCCAGCGCCTCGACGATCAGCCGGCCGCCGAGCGCGGCCAGTCGATCGTGCAGGCTGGCCGTGCTGTCGTCGGGCGCGATCGCGACCGGCTCGACCAGCAACATGTCGCCGGTGTCCAGGCCGGCGTCCATCTGCATGATCGTGATGCCGGTGCGCGCGTCGCCGGCCTCGATCGCGCGGTGGATCGGCGCGGCACCACGCCAGCGTGGCAGCAGCGACGCGTGGATGTTCAGGCAGCCCAGGCGCGGCAGGTCCAGCACCCACTGCGGCAGGATCAGCCCGTAGGCGGCGACCACCAGCACATCGGGCCGCGCGGCCTGCAGGACCGCGCGCGCCGCCACGGCATCGTCGGGGAACTTGCCGTCCAGCCGCAGGCTGCGCGGCTGCGCGACGACAAGGCCGTGCTCGAGCGCAAAGGCCTTGACCGGCGAGGCCTGCAGCTTCAGGCCGCGCCCGGCCGGGCGGTCGGGTTGGCTCAGCACCGGGCCGATCGCGAACCCGGCCGCGTGCACGCGCGCCAGCGCGACGCGCGCGAAGTCCGGCGTACCGGCGAACGCGACCTTCATCGGAGCGCGCGCTGCGGCAGGCCTGTCATGCGCGTTCGTCCTCGCGCGCCTTCTTCAGCATCTTGGCCTTGATGCGGTCGCGCTTGAGCTGACTCAGGTACTCGACGAACACCTTGCCGACAAGATGATCCATTTCGTGTTGCACGCACACCGCGAACAGGCCCTCGGCCTCGAACTCCTGCGGCTGGCCGTCGCGGCCGAGCGCACGCACCGTGACCCGGGCATGGCGCGCCACTTTTTCGTAGATGGCCGGCACCGACAGGCAGCCCTCGTCGGCGAAGCTCATCTCGTCGCTCATGGCCATCAGCTCCGGGTTGATCAGCACGCGCGGGTCGTCGCGCGCCTCCGACGTGTCAATCACGATCACCCGTTCGTGCACGTCGACCTGGGTCGCGGCGAGGCCGACGCCGTCGGCCGCGTACATGCTTTCGAGCATGTCGTCGACCAGTTGACGGATGCGCGCATCGACCTGCGGCACCGGCTTGGCCACGGTGTGCAGGCGGGGATCGGGGTAACGAAGGATGTTGAGCTTGGCCATGGGCGGAAATTCATTTCGGTGGCGCCGGGCGCACCGCTGTGGAACTGACGCAACGCCGCCGGTCGTGACAGGTCTCACACGACGCGTCAGCCGAGGTCACTTTCGTTGCGATATCAAGGGTTTAGGGGCAGAATCTGTGAAACTGATTGAGGATTTTCGCCGAACCGCGGCTGGTTGGGCGAAGTCAGCGGACTAAACCCCATCGCGCGGGCGCCCCATGCCGCGCAGCTCCTGAGAGACACCTCCATGACCCGTCGTGATCGATCCGCTTCTCGTGTTCGCCGGGCTGCCGGCGCCGTGACCATCGGCGCGACGCTGGGTCTGGCGATGGGCGCCGCCACGGTCCAGGCCGCCGATTATCCGATCACCGCGCAGCAGCGCGGCACCGCCCAGAAAGTCGCCCAGGACGGCGTGCCGCTGTCCGAGCTGGCGCCGAACGCGCCCGACTCGTACACCATCAAGACGCGCGACACGCTCTGGGACATCTCCAAACTGTTCCTGAAGAGCCCCTGGCGCTGGCCCGAGCTGTGGGGCATGAACCTCGACCAGATCCGCAACCCGCACCTGATCTACCCGGGTCAGGTGCTGTACCTCGACAAGACCGGCGGCCGCGCTCGGCTGCGCATGGGGCAGGCGGTGACGGGCAACGACAAGCTGTCGCCGCGCGTGCGCTCGTCCGACCTCGGCGCCGACGCGCTGGCATCGGTCCCGTTCGGGCTGATCGAGCCGTTCCTGAACGACGCGGTGATCTTCCAGACCGACGAACTCGCGCGTGCGCCGCGCATCGTCGCCACCCAGGAGAACCGGGTGATCCTCGGGCGCGGCGACACCGCCTATGTGCGCGGCGACCTGAGCAACGGCACCGACTACCGCATCTTCCGCGAACCCAAGCCGCTGGTCGACCCGACGACCAAGGAAATTCTGGGCTACGAAGCCGTCTACGTCGGTGCCGCCGAATACGCGAAGCAGGGCGAGACGCGGGTCGACGCAGCCGGCAAGTCGGAGATCGTGCCCGCCACCTTCATCGTGACCAGCGTGCGCCAGGAGGCCGGCATCGGCGACCGGCTCGCGCTGGTGCCGGTGCGCGAGTACACGAACTACGCGCCGCACGCGCCGCAAGGCACGCTGGAAGGCCAGATCGTCTCGCTGTACGGCGACGCGCTGACCGCCGGCCAGAACCAGATCGTCGCGCTGAACCGCGGCGCGAAGGACGGCATGGAGCGCGGCCACGTGCTGGCGCTGGTGCGCACCGGCGAGCGCGTCGTCGACCGCACGGACGCGAGCAAGCCGACGATCAAGCTGCCCGACGAGCGGCACGGGCTGCTGTTCGTGTTCCGCGTGTTCGATCGGATGTCGTACGCGCTGATCCTGTCGGTCAAGGAACCGGTCTCGCCGGGCGACCGCTTCACCCAGCCCTGAGGCCGGGCCGCAGGCCGACCGGCCGGCTCCTCGTGTGATCGACCCCGACGAACTCGGCGCCTGGCTGCGGCTGCTGGAGACACCGGGCGTCGGGCGCGAGTCGGCGCGCAAGTTGCTGGCGGCGTTCGGCTCGCCGCACGCGGTGATCGCCGCATCGACCGCGGCCCGGCGCGACCTCGTCGGATCGATCCAGGCCGGCGCGCTGGCCACCGAGCCCGAACCGCTCGGCGCACTCGTCGCCATGACGCTGGACTGGCTCAGGGCCGACGCGGTCGAGCCCCGTGCCGTCATCACGCTCGGCGATCCGCGCTACCCGCGCGCGCTGCTGGAGGGCGCCGACCCGCCGCTGCTGCTCTACGCCCAGGGTCGATTCGAATTGCTGCAGATCGACGCGATCGCCGTGGTCGGCAGCCGCAACCCGACACCGCAGGGCGCCGACAACGCCCGGGCCTTCTCGAGCCACCTGAGCGACGCCGGCCTCACCGTGGTGTCGGGCCTGGCGCTGGGCATCGATGCCGCCGCACACACCGGCGGGCTCGAAGGCACCGCGAGCAGCGTCGCGGTGGTCGGCACCGGCCTGGACCGCGTCTACCCGCGCCGCAATCTGCGACTGGCGCATCGCCTCGCCGAACGAGGCCTGATCATCAGCGAGTACGCGCCGGGCACGCCGGCACTGCCGCCCAACTTTCCGATGCGCAACCGGATCATCGCGGGTTTGGCGCGCGGCACGCTGGTGGTGGAAGCGGCACTGAAGTCCGGTTCGCTGATCACCGCGCGCCTCGCCAACGAAGCCGGGCGCGAGGTGTTCGCGATTCCCGGTTCGATCCACTCGCCGCAATCGCGCGGCTGCCACGCGCTGATCAAGCAGGGCGCGAAGCTGGTCGAGACGGCCCGGGACATCCTCGAAGAGCTGCACCTGCCGTCGACCGCAGCCGCGCGCGGGCGGCCCGCCGACACGACCGCGACGTCGGCCGACGACCCGCTGCTGACCGCGCTCGGTTTCGATCCGGTGACGCTGGACGCGCTCGCCGCGCGCACCGGCTGGAGCGCGGCCGAACTGAACAGCCGCCTGCTCGGACTCGAACTCGACGGGCACGTCGCGCGCCTGCCGGGCCAGCTGTTCCAGCGCGTCGCGCGGCGCTGAGCGCTGCGGTATAGTGAAACCATGTTCGACGTGCTCGTGTACCTGTACGAAAACTACTGGCGGCCCGATGCCTGCCCTGACCACGATCAGCTGACACGAAAGCTCTCGTCGGTCGGGTTCGAATCCGACGAAATCCAGGAAGCGCTGTCGTGGCTCGACGGTGTCGCGACCGCGGCTCAGTCCTACGTCGGGGAGCAGGGCGCGAACAGCCTGCGGGTCTATTCGCCCGCCGAACAGGAACACCTGGGCGAGGACTCGATCGGCTTCGTCAGCTTCCTCGAATCGGCCGGCGTGTTGCCCGCACCGATGCGCGAGATGGTGCTCGACCGCGCCAGCGCGATCCCCGGCGGCCCGCTCGACCTCGAGGACCTGAAAATCATCGTGCTGATGGTGTTCTGGAGCCTGGGCGAAGAGCCCGACGCGCTGATCCTCGACGAACTGTTCGTCGATGTCGAGGACCGGTTGATCCATTGATGGAAAAGCGGCTGAAGCCGCCCGGAGTCGGCTTGTGCCGTACCACCTATCGCGGCTTTAGCCGCCCGTCAATTCAATAGTCTCGAAGGATTGCCATCGAGTTTGGCCATCGCGCTGCGTGTCGCGCGCACCGTCAGCGACTCGTCCTGTGCCGGCACCAGCAGGCCGGCCTGCAGGAAGGCCGCGAGCCGGTTCTGCTGGAACAGCACGCCGCGCCCCTGCGGCGAGACGAACAGCGTGAGTTGGCGGCGCATGCCCTGCCAGGCCAGTTGCATCGGCTCGTTGCGGTTGCGGTAGTCCAGCATGTACCAGCTGCCGACCTGCAGTTCGCGCGCCCACGCGATCATCGCCGGCGTCGGCATCGAGCCGCCTTCGGCGACGACCTCAAGCTCCGAGCTCTCGTGGCCGGACAGGTCGTGAACCATCGACTCGTCGATCTCGAGGTCGTCCGCCTCCGGCAGCAGTTCTTCGAGCGTCTCGAGCCGTGCCATCAGTTCCTCGAGGCGCTCGTGCGGGATCGCGGCGGTCTTCGCGGTGAAGGCCGCGGCAAGCGAGTTGTTCAGACGCTGGATGTGCTCGTCCTGCTTGCCGGCCGGCACGCCGGCGTGGTCCATGCCGTCGCGCAGCGTCTTCAGCAGCGGCGGCAGGCGGCGGATCACCTCGCCCCGCTCTTCGCGCGAAACCTTCGCGCCGGCCGACCAGATCAGGTCGGCCGCGGCACGCTTCATGTCCCGCGTGGCGTCGCTCTGATTGCCCGACTTGACCGCGGTCATCGCGAGCACGTCGGCCCAGACCTGGAACAGGAACTCGCGCACGCCCTCCTGCACCGGCATCTCGTTGAGCATCTTGCGCAGCTCGATCGTGTACTGGATCGCCAGCGTCTCGCGCTGCTCGACCTGCTGCGCCAGCGAGACACCCTTGCGCGAGGCCTCGTTCTCGTTCTTGAAGTAGTGCTCGAGAAACTTCTCGAACTCGACCAGCACGGTCTGGAACACGCGCCGCCCGGTATCGGGATAGGCCTCGACGACCTGCACGACGCGCTTGATCTCCTTCTCGAGGATGTCGCCGACCGCGCGGGTGTTCGCATCGAAGCCCATCACGCACGAGCCCATGCGATCGATCAGGCGGCGCGCCGGGTGATCGATGGTCGCGAAGAAATCCGGCTCGCCGACGGCCACGCGCAGCACCGGCATCTGCAGCCGCGCGAACCAGACCCGCACCGAGGTCGGGATGCGCTCTTCGGTCTGGATGCTCTGGAACAGCAGCGCGACGATCTCGATCGTCGCGCGCTCGACCGGCGTGCTGGCGGCCTGCTTCAGCGCCTGCTTGCGCTGGTTCAGCTCTTCGAGCAGCGCCGGCGCGCTGACATGGCCGGCGACGGTGGCGGCGTGCTCGGCGGTGGCGAGGCGCCGCGCGATCAGCTGCTGCGCGTCGTTGATCGCCGCCTTCAGACGCGGCGCGGTCGCGACCGTCCGCTCCTGCTGCGTGACGCCGAAGCCCGGCAGCTGACGCGCGACGAGCCGGTTCAGGCGCCCGAGCACCTGCTCGGCGTGGTCGGCACCGCGCGCCAGGCCGCCGGCGCGGGTCATCATGCGCGTCTCTTCGCCGACCTCGCCACGCTGCTCGGC
Organism: Rhizobacter sp.; assembly: GCA_025355545.1. GTDB lineage: Bacteria > Pseudomonadota > Gammaproteobacteria > Burkholderiales > Burkholderiaceae_C > LMDS01. Next base: position 25,415 of record JANXZN010000165.1, on the reverse strand, counting down.
GGTGGCGCCGCCCGCCTGCCCGAACGCGCCGCGCGTCGATGCTCCCGGCGCGGCACCGAAGCCCGCCGCGCTGTTGCGCGAACGCCGGATGAACGGCCGCAGGTCGACGTCGGGCAGCACGTGGCGCTCCAGCAGGAAGCGATTGGTCTCGTGGTAGCCCTCTTCGGCGAAGTGCGCGAATTCGTCCTGCAGCACGCCCTGCAACTCGCGCCACGCGTCCAGGCTCAGGTTGGCCGCGCGCCACGATGCGCTGACGATGCGGGCCAGCACATGCGGGCGCAGCACGTCGTTGGTGTCGAGTTCGTCGCGCGCTTCGAGCACGTTGATGCGCGAGCGCAGGTCGGTGAACTCCCAGGACGCGCGGTCCATCATCGACAGCGCGAGCTTGGAGCTGATGATCTCGTGCTCGATCGTGTCGTCGTCCACCAGGCTGAGCTTCGCGTGGCGGCTCGGCGTCAGCGGCAGATCGCCGGGGCGCGTGGCCGACACCAGCCCGCTCAGGCGCGCGCCGCGCAGCATCGAGGTCATGCCCTGCAGCCAGTGCGGCGCGGCCTTGTGCAGTTCGGCCACCGCGTCGCGCCGGCGCACCGCCACCGCCGGCTCCGCGACCTTGCTGAGCAGCACCCGCGCGCCCTGGTCGACCGCCTGCACCACCGCCGGCAGACCGGCGAGCAGCCCCTCCACGTACGAACGCCTGGCCTGCTGGGCCAATGCCGTCGGGTTGGCGGGAGTCGGCATGGGTGAGTGACGCTTCCTGGGGGGACTACGCTGCGACTCTACACCACGGCCCCGGCGTTCGGGTCGTCCGGATCGGTGCCCTTTGCCGTGCCGGCCTTGACCAGGTCCTCACGCTTGACACCCAGCCACATCGCGATCGCTGCGGCGACGAACACCGACGAATAGATGCCGAACAGGATGCCGATCGTCAGCGCGATCGCGAAGCCGTGAAGGGTCGGCCCGCCGAAGATCAGCATCGACAGCACCATCGCCTGGGTGCAGCCGTGCGTGATGATCGTGCGGCTCATCGTGCTGGTGATTGCGTGGTCGATCACCTCGTGCGTGTTCATCTTGCGGAAGCGCCGGAACGCCTCGCGGATCCGGTCGAAGATCACTACCGATTCGTTGACCGAGTAGCCCAGCACCGCCAGCACCGCGGCGAGCACGGTCAGGTTGAATTCCCATTGGAAGAATGCGAAGAAGCCGAGGATGATGACGACGTCGTGCAGGTTCGCGATGATCGCCGCGATGGCGAACTTCAACTCGAAGCGAATCGCCAGGTAGATCACGATGCCGATGACGACCGCGGCCAGCGCGTAGGCGCCGTTGATCGCGAGTTCACTGCCGACCTGCGGCCCGACATACTCGACGCTGCGCTGCTGCACCGGCTCGGCCGTGCCTGCCGAACACACCGGCCGGCTCACCGTCTCGCCCTTGTCGGTGACGACCTGGCGCACGCTGACGCTGCCGCTCTCGGCCTTGCACAGCGTGTCGAACACCGCGGCCGCGACCTCGGTCTGCTTGGTGTTCCGGTTCGCCGGCAGGCGGATGATCACGTCGCGCGAGCTGCCGAAGTTCTGCACCTGCACTTCGCCGAAGTTCAGCTTTTCGACGTTGGCCCGAATCTTCTCGACGTCGGCGGTCTGCGCATAGCTCGTCTGCATGACGATGCCGCCGGTGAACTCGATCGAGAAATGCAGCCCGCGCGTGGCGAGGAAGAACACCGCGGCGAGGAAGGTGACGGCCGAGATGATGTTGAACACCAGCGCGTGCCGCATGAACGGGATGTCGCGCCGGATTCGAAAAAACTCCATGGGGGATCCTTGTGCTGTGAGGCGAGTCGCCCGCGGGTCAGGTCTTCACCACCGGCACCTCGGCCGGCGGCCTCCAGACCTGGCCGATCGCCACGCTCTTGAGCTTCTTCTGGCGGCCGTACCAGAGGTTCACGAGGCCGCGCGAGAACACCACCGACGAGAACATCGAGGTCACGATGCCCAGGCAGTGCACGACCGCGAAGCCGCGCACTGGCCCCGAGCCGAAAGCGAGCAGCGCGAGGCCGGCGATCAGGGTCGTGACGTTCGAGTCGAGGATGGTCGCGAACGCGCGCTGGTAGCCCTCGTTGATCGCAACCTGCGGCGCCTTGCCCGCACGCAACTCCTCGCGCACACGCTCGTTGATGAGCACGTTCGAGTCGATCGCCATGCCCAGCGTCAGCGCGATCGCCGCGATGCCCGGCAGCGACAGCGTGGCCTGCAGCATCGACAGCAGCGCCAGCAGCAGCAACAGGTTGAAGCCCAGCGCCAGGGTCGAGACGATGCCGAAGAGCTGGTAGTACACGCACATGAAGAGCGCGATCGCCGCGAAGCCGAACAGCACGCTGTGGAAGCCCTTCGTGATGTTGTCGGCGCCCAGGCTCGGGCCGATCGTCTTCTCTTCGATGATGTCCATCGGCGCGGCCAGCGAGCCGGCGCGAAGCAGCAGCGAGGTGTCGTTCGCTTCGCCGGCGGTCATGCGGCCCGAGATCTGGAAATGCGAGCCGAGTTCGCCGCGTATCACCGGTGCGGTCACGACCTCGCCCTTGCCCTTCTCGAACAGCAGGATCGCCATGCGCTTGCCGATGTTGTCGCGCGAGGTGTCCTTCATGATGCGCGCGCCCTTCGCGTCGACCGTCAGGTTGACGACCGGCTCGTGGGTCTGGCCGTCGAAACCGGGCTGCGCGTCGCTCAGGTTCTCACCCGTCAGCACGACCTGGCGCTTGACGATCAGCGGGCTGCTGTCGCGGTCGGTGAAGCGCTCGGTGCCGAAGGGTACCGGCCCGCTGCCGCGCGCCGCAAGCAGCGCCTCGGCGCTGTCGTCGACCATGCGTAGCTCCAGGGTCGCGGTGCGGCCGATGATGTCCTTCGCCTTCGCGGTGTCCTGCACGCCGGGCAGCTGCACGACCACGCGGTCGGCGCCCTGCTGCTGGATCACCGGCTCGGCCACGCCGAGTTCGTTGACGCGGTTGTGCAGGGTCGTGATGTTCTGCGTGATCGCGGTGTCCTGCACGCGCTTGGCGGCCGCGGGCTTCAAGCTGCCGCTGAGCTTGATGTCGGTGCCGTCCGGCGTCTCCACCCACTGCAGGTCGGGCAGCTGGTCCTGCAGCAGCGCCTGCGCGGCGGTCAGTGTCTCGCGGTCGCGAAAGCGCACGTCGACGTTGTTGGCGTCGCGCGTGATGCCGGCATGGCGCAGGTTCTTGTCGCGCAGCAAGGTGCGGATGTCGCCGGTCAGCGCCTCGGCCTTCTTCGTCAGCGCCGACTTCATGTCGACCTGCATCAGGAAGTAGACGCCGCCGCGCAGGTCCAGGCCGAGGAACATCGGCAGCGCGTGCAGCGAGGTCAGCCAGCCCGGCGAGCGCGACAGCAGGTTCAGCGCGACGATGTAGCTCGGGTTCGTCGGATCCGGGTTCAGCGCCGCGTTGATCGCGTCCTTGGCCTTGCGCTGCCCGTCGAGGTCGCCGAAGCGCGCCTTCACCGAGTTGCCCTCGAACTGCACGAAGTCGGGCTGCAGACCGGCCTTGCCGAGGATCTCGCCGATGCGCCGCGCGATCGAGGCGTCGAGCTTGAGCGTGGCCTTGCCGCTGCTGACCTGCACGGCCGGCGCTTCACCGAAGAAGTTGGGCAGCGTGTAGACCAGCCCGACCAGCAAGGCGATCACGAGCAGCGCGTATTTCCAGGTGGGGTAACGATTCATCGGGTGGTTCCTTCAGCGGCGCGGGCGCCGCAACGACGAACGCCTCGCAGCGCCGCCGCTCGGCCCCGCGAATCGCCCGCGCACAGCGCCTATTTGGCGGCGACGGTGCCCTTGGGCAGCACTTGCACGACCGCGCCGCGCTGTACCTGGATCTCGACACCGCTGGCGATCTCGACCGTCAGGTAGCTTTCGCCGATCTTCGAGATCTTGCCCAGCATGCCGCCGCTGGTGACGACCTCGTCGCCCTTGGCGAGCGCGTCGATCATCGACTTGGACTCTTTCTGGCGCTTCATCTGCGGGCGGATCATCACGAAGTACAGCACCACGAACATCAGGATGATCGGGAGCATCCCGGTGATGCCGCCGCCGAACAGCGAATCGGTGGCGGCGGGCGCGGCTTGCGCGAAGGCTTCGGAAATGAACACTGGAGAATCCTTGTTGGAGCCCGGCACGACGCCGGTAGCGAAACCCGTCGATTGTAAGACGCGGCCCGGCCCGCGGCCGAATGCCCTGCCGCGCCGAACCGGCGCGTCTCAGACCGCGTGCGGCACGAGGCGCAGCCGAGTGATCTCGGACGGCGCACCGAAGCGCTTCGGCGGCCCCCAGTAGCCGGTGCCGCGACTCGTATAGACCCAGAGCCGCCGCAGCCGGTGCAGCCCGGCGGTGAAGGGCTGCTGCAGCCGCACGAACAGGTTCCAGGGCAGGAACTGGCCGCCATGGGTGTGGCCGCTCAGCTGGAGCTGGAAGCCGGCGCGCTCGGCCGCCTCGGCACTGCGCGGCTGGTGCGCGAGCAGCACGCGCGTTGTCGCGTGCGCCGGCGCACCGGCCAGCGCCGCCTGCGGGTCGCTGCGCTGCGCCGGATCGAAATGGTGGGCGTGGAAGTCGGTCACGCCGCCGACGAGCAGCGCCGCACCGGCGTGTTCGAGCACCACGTGCTCGTTCATCAGCACGCGCAGGCCCAGGCGCCGCAGCTCGGCGACCCAGGCCGGCGCGCCCGAGTAGTACTCGTGGTTGCCGGTCACGAAGAAGGTGCCGTGGCGCGAGCTCAGCGCCGCCAGCGGCGCGACCTGGTCCCCGAGCTCGGGCACCGAGCCGTCAACCAGATCGCCGGTCACGGCCACCATGTCGGCGCCCAGCCGGTTCACCGACTCGACGATGCGGTGCAGGTAGGCGTGCTTGATCGTCGGGCCGACATGGATGTCGCTGATCTGCACGATCGTGAAGCCATGCAGCCCGGCCGGCAGATCGGCGATCGGTACGTCGACCGAGACCACCGCCGCGGTGCGGCGCGCGTTGACGAAGCCCCACAAGCTGACCACCAGCCCGAGCAGCGGCACAGCCACGGCGCTCCAGCGCGCGAGCGGCAGGCCGGCCAGGGCCTCGGGCTCGATCGCACCGATCAGCGCGGCGGCGAGCAGCAGCGCATCGCGCAGCAGCGTGAGCACGAACAGCGACGAGAACAGGCCCATCGCCAGCGCGCCGGCCCAAGCGAGCCGATCGGCCCAGGGTTGACTGTGCACGCGCCGCGCCAGCAGCGTCATCGGCATCAGCAGCGCCGAGGCGGCCAGCAGCGCGACGAACAGCGCAGCGCCGTCCGGCAGTGCCGGCGCGACGCGCACGCCGACGTAGGCGTGCAGCAGCACGGAAATCAGGAACAGCGCAGCGAGCGACATCGAAACCACCGGCAGAAGTCAGTCCGCCGCATCTGGTTGCGAAACGCCCGGGCGCAAGGGCAAACGGGCGCTACGGCAGCCGGGTGATGCGCGGCGCCGGCACCGGCGAACGTTCGGTCGGGGCCTTCAAGTAGGCCAGCAGCGCATCCAGATCCTGGCCGCCACCGGTGCGCGCCGTGCCCTGGGTCAGCGTGACGAAGCCGTCGCCGCCTTCGGCCATGAAGCTGTTGACGGTGACGCGGTAAGGGCGCTCCGGCACGATAGTCTCACCGCCCAAGGTCATCGCGCGCACGCGTTCGCCGGCCGGCGCATCCGACTGCCAGGTGTAGGCGAAGCCCTCGGACGGTTGCAGCACCGTCATGTCGTTCGGCTTCTGCTGCGATTCGAGCAAGGTCTTGAGCTGCGCGCCCGTCAGCGTCATCACGACCAGGCTGTTGCCGAAGGGTTGCATCGTGAAGACCTGGCCGAAGGTGACCGTGCAGGGCGGCGTGCCCTTGCATTCGAGGTCGCTGCGGATGCCGCCCGGATTCATGAACGCGATCTGCGCGCCGCCCTGCGCCGGCTCGCGCGTGGCCGCGAGTTGGGCGTCGGCGATCAAGCGACCGGCCGCGCTGTCGCGCTGCCCGCCGCGACCGAAGCGGCCGCCGATGGTCCCGACCGTGCGCTCGGCCTTCGGCGCCACCACCGCGGCGTAGCGCGCCACCTGCGCGGCGATCGCCGGATCGGGGCGGGTCGTGCGCAGCAGCTCCGCATACGGCGCCGGCAGCGCCGCCGCAAGGCGCTCGCGCGTCGCGGCATCGGTGCTGTCGTTTAGGACCGGCAGGTTGATGCTGCGCGTCTGCGCCGGCAGGATCCGGCGCGTCGTCGGATCGAGCTCGATGTCGACCACGGAGACGCCGCGCCCGTACGAAGTGCCCTGGATGATCGTGCGCCCGTCGATGAGGCAGCGGTAGCCCTGGTGCGTGTGGGCCGTGAAGATCACGCTGATCTCGGGCACCAGGCGTCGCGCGATGTCGAAGATCGGGCCGGATCGCTCCGGGCAGCTCGTGTCGTTCCAGTCGCCGCGCTTCTGCGGCGTGCCGAGCTCGCCGCCCTCGTGGAACACCGCGATGATCGCTTTCACACCCTGCGCCTTGAGCTGACGCGCGGCGCGGTTCACGGCGTCCGCCTCGTCGACGAAGCGCAGCCCGGCCACGCCCGACGGCACGACGATGCCGGGCGTCGTCTTCGTCACCGCGCCGATGATGCCAACACGGATGCCGGCGTAGCGCCTGACGACATAGGGCGCGAGCACCGGCTTGCCCTGCGTGTCGAGCACGTTGGCCGCGAGCATCGGGAATTTCGCGCCGGTGTAGCGATCGAGCCCGCAGGACGCGACCGCGTCGTCCGGCAAGGTCGGCGCGCAGCCGCCGCGCACGACGCGCTGAAGTTCGGCGATGCCGGCATCGAACTCGTGGTTGCCGACCGCGCCCACGTCCAGGCCGATCGCGTTCATCACCGCTATCGTCGACTCGTGCCGGAACAGGGTCGACACCAGCGGGGAGGCACCGATCAGATCGCCGGCCGACAGGAACAGGCTGTGCGGCGCGCCGGCCCGCAAGGTGTGCACCAGCCCGGCGACCGCCGCGGCACCACCGGCCGGCACTCGCAGCGGTTTGCCTGACAGCGCCTGCGGGTCCGCCAGGATCAGGCTCAGGTTCGCCGGCTCGAGATTGCCGTGGAAATCGTTGATGCCGATAAGGCGCAGCGCCACCGGCCGGGCGGCGTGCGCAACGGCGCACAGGCCCACCAGCACCGCCGTGAGGAATGCGTGCCGGCCGGCACGCGCGAGAGTCGTCGCTTGGAGCAGCATCACGGAGTCAGGGGACGATCAATAGTCGACCTGGAAGGTTACGCTGGTGAACCGCGGGGCGCCGGCGTAGTAGAACGGCGCGCCGGTTGGCGAGCCGACGATCGTGATGTTCGAGCCGCTGCCGGCGTTGGCCATGAAGTATTGCTTGCTGAAGATGTTGCTCACGTTGAGCCGGACGATGGGGTTCTTGAAGCCCGTGGCGCTCGGGTTCGGCAGTTTCCAGGCGGCGTTCAGGTCAAAGGTCGTGAAGCCCGGGATCGCCACGTCGTTGGTCAGTGTCAGGAAGCGGCTCGTCGTGTACTTGCCTGCGACATTGATCAGGTACGGCCCGTTCGCGTACTGCAGCGACAGCGCCGCCATGCCCTTGGGCGTGTCGGGGAACTGCTTGCCGGCGGTCGGGTAGAAGGTCGTCGCGCTCTTCGGCATGTCGCTGTCGAGCGTGCTCTTCGTATAGGTCAGTGAGCCGTAGGCGCTGAAGCCGCCGATGGGCACCGTGCCGGCTTCGAGTTCGAGACCCTTGGTGACCGAGTCGCCGACGTTGAAGTCGTGCGTGAGCTGCTCGACCGGGTCGAAGCTCGATGCGATGCGATCCTTGAACTTGTTGTAGAACGCGGTCGCCGAGGCGCGAAACAGGTCGCCCCGGTAGCGGGCGCCGACGTCGAGGTTGATGGAGGTCTCCTGCTTGACCGTCAGCGGCAGCGAACCGGTTGACGTGCCCACCCCGTTGATGTACGTCACACCGCTCGCAAGGCTCTGATACTCGAAGTTGCCCGGCGCCTTGAAGTTCTTCGGGAGGCTGCTGAAGACCTGCAGGCGATCGGTCGCCTGATAGCTGACGGCCAGGCTCGGCAGCGCCGCGCCGTAGCTCTTGTCGACGCCGTAGTCGACGCCGCTGCTGCCGGGCGCCGCGGTGCCCGAGTTGGCGTAGTTGTCGAACCCGCGCTTGATGCGGCGGTAGCTGAAGGCCGGCGTGATCTGCAGCTTGCCGGCCAGCAGATCGAGGGTGTCCTGCACAAACACGCTCTCGCCGGTCGAGACGGTGTTCTGGTTGCGACCCTGGTAGGTCGAGCCGTCCTTGTACTTCAGGAGGTTGCCGCCGAGCCAGATGTCGGTGACGCCGCCGTTGTTGTCGACGGCGACCGCCGGCTGGGTCTGGCGGTGGCGAGCCTGCTCGAACCACACGCCGCCGTTGATCCGGTGGTTGTCGACCATATAGGTCAGGCTGGTCGTGACACCGGGGCGGTAGGTCTGCGTCAGGCTGCCGCGATAGACCAGCACCGTGTCGAGCGTATCGCCGTCAGCGTTGATGTCGGCGATGCCCCCATGCACCGAGGCTCCGCTGGACGACTCCGTCAGCGTGGCGGGCGCAGCAGGGCCCGCGCCGCACCCCGCGCGACCGGCACGGCAATGCCGAAGCGCTCGCACCGCGCCAGTGCGTTCGCGGTCGTGCGATCGATCGGCGCGTTGCCGAACACGGTCGTGACGCCCAGCAGCTCGGCGCACGGGTCGCGGGCCAGCATCAGCAGCGCGATCGCGTCGTCGATGCCCGGGTCGGTGTCGAGCAGGATCTTCATGGTCGCTGACTCAGACGGGCAGGCTGGTCGCCCCGTCGACGCGTTCGATCACCACCGCGCGCGGCGCCGGCGGGCTATCCGCAATCTCGATCAGTGCCGCGAGGCGTTCGCAACCGGCCGCAGCGCACGCCTCGTCGGCAGCGTGCACGATCGCGAGCGCATCGCCGGCTTCGACGCGTCGCCCGATCGCCGCGACCTCGCCGAGGCCGACGCGATGATCCACCGCGTCGCTCGCCCGGCGCCGGCCGCCACCGAGCTCGACCACGAGCAGGCCGATCTCGCGCGTCGCCATCGCGCCGACCCAGCCGGCGCGTGGCGCACGCAGCGCGCGCTGCACCGGTGCGGCCGGCAGGTAGCTTGCGGCGCGCTCGACGAAATCCGTCGGGCCGCCGAGCGCCGCCACCATGCGCGCGAAGCGCTCGAGCGCGCGGCCGTCGGCGAGCACCGCGTCGACGCGCGCGCGCGCCCCATCGAGGTGATCGGCCAGGCGCCCGAGCAGCAACAATTCGGCGCTGAGCCGGTGCGTGAGTTCGAGCAGGCGCGGCTCGCGCCGCGTGCCCTGCAGAAAGGCCAGCGCCTCGTGCACCTCGACCGCGTTGCCGCAGCTGTGACCGAGCACCTGGTTCATGTCGCTGATGCACGCGCGCGCCGGCAGGCCCGCGCCTTCGGCGACCTGCACCAGCGAGCGCGCGAGCACGCGGGCCATCGGCAGCTCGGTCGCGAACGCACCGTTGCCGACCTTCACGTCCAGCACAAGGCCATTCAAGCCGGCAGCGAGCTTCTTCGACAGGATGCTCGCGGTGATCAGCGGGATCGACTCGACCGTCGCGGTCACGTCGCGGATCGAATACAGGCGTCGATCGGCTGGCGCCAGCGCAGCCGTCTGTCCGACGACGGCACAGCCGGCGCTGCGAAGCGCGGCGCGCAATTGTTCGCTGGATGGCGCCGTGCAGTAGCCCGGAATGCTTTCGAACTTGTCGAGCGTGCCGCCGGTGTGTCCCAGGCCCCGGCCCGAGATCATCGGCACGAAGCCGCCGCAGGCGGCGACGATCGGCGCGAGCAGCAGGCTGACCTTGTCGCCCACACCGCCGGTCGAATGCTTGTCGAGCACCGGACCGTCGAGGTTCGCGCCGGCCCAGTCGAGCATGTCGCCGGAGCGCGTCATCGCGTGCGTCAATGCGACGGTCTCGGCGTGCGACAGGCCGTTCAGGAACATTGCCATCGCCAGCGCGGCGGCCTGCGCCTCGCTCCACGACGCATCGACGAGGCCGGCGACGAAAGAGTCGATCTGCGCCCGGTCCAGCGCGTGGCCGTCGCGTTTGCGGCGAATGATTTCCTGCGCGAGCACGGCGATCTCAGGAGGTTCCGGGTGCCGCCGGCGGCGCTGCGGGTGTTCCGCCCAGAACCGCTTCGATGTCGTTCAGCAGGCTGCTCGCGCCGATCCGAAAGCGCGCCGGCCGCAGCGCATCGCGGCCCAGCGCCTGCTCGCACAGGCGGAGGTAGAGCGCCGCGTCGGCGACCGTGCGGATGCCACCCGAGGCCTTGAAGCCGACGCGGCCGGCGGCACGCGGGTCGGCGACGATCGTCGCGAGCATCACACGCGCGGCCTGCGGCGTGGCGTTGATCGGCATCTTGCCGGTGCTGGTCTTCAGGAAGTCGGCGCCGGCGTCCAGGCTCAGCTGCGCGGCGCGCGCGATCGGCGCGTCGTCGACCAGCACGCCGGTTTCCAGGATCACCTTCAGCGCCAGACCGGGGCAGGCGGCACGCACCGCCAGGAGCAACGCGGCGACAACGCGCTCGTCGCCCTGCTGCAGCCGCGCGAACGGCAGCACCACATCGACCTCCTGCGCGCCGGCGTCGACGATCGCGCGTGTGTCACTCACCGCGCGGGCGATGTCGGCGCTGCCGTCGGGAAAGTTCGCGACCGCGGCGACCGCGATGCCGGCCGGCAGCTCGCGCCGCGCCCGCGCCGCGAAGCGCGGCCAGACGCACACCGCCGCGACCGGGCCGAACGGGCCCTGGGCGCGCTCGCAGAGCCCGACGACATCGGCCTCGGTGTCGGCGTCGTTCAGGCTGGTCAGATCGAGGCAGGCCAGCGCGAGCCGGGCGCTGCGTTGCAGGTCAGGTTCGGTATTCATCTGTGCCTCACAGTTCGATCGCCGCGATGATGTCGGCGAGCACGCTGCCGACCACATCGCTGGCCGCATACGCCGTCGACAAGGTGTGCGCGTGGCTCAGCGATTCCTCGGACAGGCCCGCCGCCATGTTCGTCAGCAGCGACAGCGCCAGCACGCGCATGCCGGCGTGGCGCGCCAGGATGGTCTCGGGCACGGTGCTCATGCCGACCGCGTCGGCGCCCCAGTGCCGGAACATCCGGACCTCGGCCGGCGTCTCGAACTGCGGGCCCAGCGTCCACACGTACACGCCCTCGTGCAGCTCGACGCCGCAGCGCGCCGCGACCGCGTGGGCGATGGCGCGCAGATCGGGGTCGTAGGCATCGACCATGCTGACGAAGCGCTCCGAGCCGCCGGCGCCGACCAGCGGGGAGCGCTGCGACGGATTCATGTGATCGGTCAGCACCATCAGGCTGCCGGGCGCCATCTCGGCGCGCAGGCTGCCGGCGGCATTGGTCTGCACCAGCACCTCGCAGCCGAGCGCGCGCAGCGTCTGCAGCGGCAGCTGCATGCCCTTCACGTCGCCGTTCTCGTAGGCGTGCTTGCGCCCGCTCATCACCGCGACCTCGTGCGCGCCGATGCGGCCGAGCCAGAGCTCGCCCGAATGGCCCAGCACGGTCGCCTGCGGGAAGCCTGGCAGTTCGTCGTAGCGGATGCGCAGCGCGTCGCGCACATGCCCGGTCAGGCTGCCCCAGCCGGAACCGAGCACGCTCGCGATGCGCGGCTGCGCCTGCGGCGCGCGCGCGCGCAGTTGCTGCACGGCAGGTGATGCGTTCGTCATGGTGCGAGCTGCTCCGGGCCGAAGCTGTCGGGCAGCAGCTGGGCCAGCGTGAAGCGCGCACGCAGCTGCACGCGGTCGGCGACCAGCACCGGCGTGTCGGGCGCAGCGAACTCGCGCAGCTTCTGGCGGCAGCCGCCGCAGGGCGTGACCAGCCGGGCACCATCGCCGACGACGGCCAGCGCACGCACGCGCCGCCCGCCGGCCAGCACCATCGCGCTGAACGCGCCGGCCTCGGCGCACAGCCCTTCCGGGTACGCCGCGTTCTCGACATTGCAGCCCGAGTGCACGCGCCCGTGCTCGTCGAGCACCGCGGCGCCGACCGCGAAATGCGAGTACGGCGCGTAGGCCTGCGTCTGCGCCGCGCGCGCTGCACGCAGCAGTCGGTCTTGTTCGGGTTCGGTCAGCATCGTTGAAAGAATCGCGCGGTCAGCGCTCCTTGACATAGGGAATTCCGAGCGCCTTCGGCGCGTTGCTGCGGCCGATGAACCCGGCCAGCAGGATCACCGTCAGCAGATACGGCAAGGCCTGAATCGCCTGCACCGGCACCTCGCCGATGCCGGGCAGGCTGACGCCTTGCAGGCGGATCGCGGCGGCATCGAGAAAGCCGAACAAAAGGCAGGCGAGCAGGGCCGGCACGGGTCGCCAGTTGCCGAAGATCAGCGCGGCCAGCGCCATGAAGCCGCGGCCGGCCGTCATGTTCGGCGCGAACGAGGCGTTCTGCGCCAGCACCAGGTAGCCACCGGCGAGGCCGCACAGCATGCCGTTCAGCGTCAGCGCCGCGTAGCGCAGCTTCAGGACCGAGACGCCGGCGGCGTCGACCATCTGCGGGTTCTCGCCGACCGCGCGCAGCCGCAGCCCGAAGCGCGTGCGGTAGACCAGCCACCAGACCGCGCCGACCAGCGCCAGCGCCGCGTAGACCAGGACGTTGTGGCTCAGCAGCCCCTCGCCGAGCGCCGGCCCGAGGAAGCCGCCGAGCGCCGGCACGCGTTCCAGCGCCGCCTGCGCGCCCGGCCACAGCGCATGCAGGCGCACCGTGTCGGCCACCGGCGGCGTCTGGCCGCCCTGGTGGAACCAGGCGATGCCCAACACCACGGTCAGGCCGGCGGCGATGATGTCGATCGCCATGCCCGAGACGACCTGATCGCCGCGGTGGCTGACGCAGGCGAAGCCGTGCAGCCACGCCAGCGCCACCGCGACCGCCATGGCCAGGCCGAGCGCGAGCAAGGTCGAGTCGAACACGGCGCCGCTGGCGGCGGCGGCGAACGCGGCGAACAGCATCTTGCCTTCGAGGCCGATGTCGACCACGCCCGAGCGCTCGGCGAGCAGCCCGGCCAGCGCGCACAGGATCAGCGGCGTCGCGACGCGCAGCGTCGAGGCGATCAGCGCGCCGATCAGGGCTTCATCCATGCGGGGCCTCCGACGGGTGCACGACGGCCAGCGGACCGTGAGCGCGCCCGGCCCGCTGGATCAGCGCGGCGACCGCCGGTGCGATCACGTACGCCATCGCGCCCGAGAACAGCACGATGAAGCCCTGCAGGGTGACGACCATGTCGCGGCTGAAGCCGGGCACTTCGAAGCCGACCTCGGCGCCGCCCTGGAACAGCGCGCCGAACAGCAGGCTCGCGAGCACGATGCCCAGCGGGTGGTTGCGCCCCATCACCGCGACCGCGATGCCGGTGAAGCCGGCGCCGCCGACGAAGTCGAGCAGCAGCTTGCCGTTCACGCCGGCGATCTCGTTCATGCCGACCATGCCGGCCAGCGCGCCCGACAAGCCCATCGCGAGGATGATCTGGCGCCTCGGCCGGATGCCCGCATAGGCCGCCGCGCCTTCGCTCGAACCGACTGCACGCAGTCGGTAACCGGCGCGGCTGTGCCACAGGAAGGCGTACACGCCGACCGCCGCGAACAGTGCCAGGAACAGACTCAGGTTCAGTGGCGACGACGGCCACGCGATGCCGGCCCAGGCGAGCGCCTCATGCATCCCCGGCAGGTGCGCGGCCGGCCCGAACGGCACACTCTCGACCGACATGTTGCCGGGCGCCTTGAGTCGGTTCACGAGCAGGTAGACGAGCAGCGTGCTGGCCAGGAAGTTGAACATGATCGTCGTGATCACGACGTGGCTGCCGCGGTAGGCCTGCAGGTAACCGGGCACGGCCGCCCAGACCATGCCGAACAGCGCGCCGCCGACGAGCATCAAGGGCAGCAGCAGCGGCGCCGGGAGCTTGCTCGACAACCACAGCGCAACCAGCCCGGTGCCCAGACCACCGAGCGTCGCCTGCCCTTCGGCACCGATGTTGAACAGGCCGCCGTGCGAGGCGAGCGCGACCGACAGGCCGGTGAAGATGAAGCTGGTCGTGTAGTACAGCGTGTACGACAGGCCGCGCTCGCTGCCGAACGCGCCGCGCACCAGCATCGTCATCACCTGCCCCGGGCTCTGCCCGATCATCGCGACCACCAGCGTCGCGACGAGCAGCGCGATCGCGAGGTTGACGAGCGGCAGAACGACCACATCGGCCCAGCGCGGCAACGGCGCGTTCGCGCTCATCAGGCTTGCCTTTCGTGCGCCGTCTCGACCATCAGCAGCCCGAGGCGCGCCTCGGTGCATTCATTGATCGGCAGCTCGCCGGTGATGCGGCCCTCGTTCATCACCAGCACGCGGTCGGCGAGCGCGAGAATCTCGTCGAGCTCGCTGGCCACCACCAGCAGCGCGCAGCCGGCGTCGCGCAGCGCACGCAGCTGCGCGTGGATGAACTCGATCGCGCCGATGTCGACACCGCGCGTCGGCTGGCCGACCAGCAGCACGCGCGGCGCCTGGCCGATCTCGCGCGCGAGCACGAGCTTCTGCTGGTTGCCGCCGGAGAACTTGGCGCTGCCGAGCAGCGGGTCGCGCGGGCGCACGTCGAAGCGCTGCATCAGCGCCGCGGTCGCCTCGACCATGCGGCGGTGGCGCATCCAGCCACGCCGGCTGTACGCCGGCAGGCCTTCGTAGCCGAGCACCGCCGACTCCCAGGCCGCGAAACTCATCACCATGGCGCGCGCATGCCGGTCCTCGGGCACGTGCGCGAGGCCGAGCTCGCGCGCCCGGCGCGGGTCGAGCCAGCGACCGGGTTGGAACGTCTGGCCGGCCACGCGGAGCAGGCCCTGGGCCGGTTCGCGCAGACCCGACAGCACCTCGAGCAGCTCGCTCTGGCCGTTGCCCGAGACACCGGCGATGCCGACGATCTCGCCCGCGCGCAGGCTCAGCGACACGCCCTGCAGGCGCACGGCCTGCATCGCATCGCGCACCGTCAGCCCCTCGGCCTGCAGCGCCACCGCGCCGGGCGCGGCGGCCGCATCGCCTTGCCGACCGATGTTGACCTGGCGCCCGACCATCGCCTCGGCCAGGCCCTGCACCGACGCGTCGGCGATCGCACACTCGTGCACGACGCGGCCACCGCGCATCACGGTGACGTGGTCGCACAGCCGCATCACTTCCTTCAGCTTGTGCGTGATCAGGATGATGGTCGTGCCCTGCGCGCGCAGCCGCGCCAACACCTTGAACAGCGCCTCGGTCTCCTGCGGCGTCAGCACCGCGGTCGGCTCGTCGAGGATCAGGATCTTCGCGCCGCGGTAGAGCGCCTTCAGGATCTCCAGGCGCTGCCGGTCGCCGACCGACAGCTCGCCGACGATCGCATCGAGCTCGACTCTCAGCCCGGTCGCGCCCATCAGCTCGGTCAGGCGTGCGCGCACCACCGCATCGGCACGCTTGAGCAGCGCGTGCGGCTCAGCGCCGAGCATCACGTTGTCGATCGCGCTCAGCGTCTCGACCAGCATGAAGTGCTGGTGCACCATGCCCAGGCCGAGCGCGATCGCGTCGAACGCGTTGCGGATGCGCGCCGGCGCGCCGAACACCTCGATGCTGCCGCTGTCGGCCGCGTAGAAGCCGTACAGCACCGACATCAGCGTGCTCTTGCCGGCGCCGTTCTCGCCGACCAGGCCGTGCACGGTGGCGCGGGCCACGCTCAGGTCCACGTCGGCATTCGCCTGCACGCTGCCGAAGCGTTTGTTGATCGCGCTCATGCGCACCGCCGCCGCGGGCGGTGCCGGCGCGGGCGAAATCATGGTCGCGGCGACAGGCACGATGGGATCCGGGTCAGCGCACCGGCACCGGGCCGGTCGATTCGCGCCGCAGCAGTTGCGCCGGCAGCACCACCTCGCGGCAGGTGCCCGGCCCGGCGGCGATGCGCTCGATCAGCACCTCGGCCGCGGCCTCGCCCATCGCGCGGATCGGGTGGCCGACGGTGGTCAGCGCGGGATAGGCGTAGGCGCCGAGGTCGATGCCGTCGAAGCCGATCACCGACAGCGCCGACGGCACCGCCACACCGCGTTCGGCGGCGGCGCGCAGCGCGCCGATCGCGAGCCGATCGTTGCTGGCGAAGATCGCGCTCACGTCGCCGCGCGCGAGCAGTCGCAGCGCGAGCGCATGGCCGGCCGCGGCGCTGAACTCGCCTTCGAGCAGCCAGCCGGGCTCGACCGCGACGGCGGCCTGCGCCAGCGCCTCGCGCCAGCCGGCGACACGCGCGCGGCTGACCGCGAACGCCGACGGCCCCGACAGGCAAGCGATCGCGCGGTGCCCGAGCGCCAGCAGGTGCTCGACCGCGAGCCGCGCGCCGGCCTGGTGATCGACCCGCACCAGGTCGGCCGCGAGGCCGGGAATGGCGCGGTCGACGACGACGGTGGGCACGCGCATCGAGCTCAGCCGCTGTGCCAGCGCCGCGGCTTCGCCGGCGGCCGCGGCCAGCAGCAGCCCGTCGACGCGGCGCTCGAGCAAGGTCTGCAGGTAGCGCGACTGGCGCGCCGGGTCGTCGTCGGAATTGCACAGGAACACCGAGTAGTCGGTGCGGCGGCAACAGTCCTCGATGCCGCGCGTCAGCTCGGCGAAGAAAGGGTTCGTGATGTTGGGCACCAGCACGCCGAGGATGCAGGTCTCGCTCATCTTCAGCGCGCGCGCCACCGCACTCGGCGCATAACCCATCTCGGCGACGGCGCGTTCGACGCGCTCGCGTGCCGAGTCGCTGACGCGCCGCGTGCCGTTCAGCACGTGCGAGACGGTCGTGAACGATACGCCGGCGCGCGCGGCGACGTGCTTGATGGTGCTCACGAAAATTCCGCCAACGGGGTCCGCCGACGCAGAGGTCGTGACGATTTCGTCGCGAGCGGGCTGAGGTCGCATTGAGGAGCGGAGCCGTACAAGCGTACGGCGAGCACCGGAGATGCGAGATCGGCCCGCGCGGCAGAAAGATTCACGGCCTCAGAACTTGCAGGCGTTGTCGGCCATGTAGTCGGCCACCTTGATCTTGCCGGCGATGATGTCGGCCTTCGCGGCATCGACCTTCTTCTTCATCTCGGCCGTGACGAGCTTGGCGTTGTATTCGTCCATCGCGTAGTCGACGCCGCCTTCTTTCAAACCGAGCACGGTGACGCCGGGCTTGTAAGCCTTGGCGGCCTCGTACACGGCGACGTCGACGCGCTTGAGCATCGAGGTCAGCATCGTGCCGGGCTGCAGGTGGTCCTGGTTGCTGTCGACACCGATCGCGAGCTTGCCGGCATCCTTGGCAGCCTGGTAGACGCCGATGCCGGTGCCGCCCGCCGCGGCGAACACCACGTCGGCGCCCTTGCCGAACTGCGCCTTGGCGAGTTCGCCGCCGCGCGCCGGGTCGGCCCAGGCGGCGCCGGTGGTGCCGGTCATGTTCGAGAAGATCTCGGCCTTGGCATTCGCGTACTTCGCGCCCTGCTCGTAGCCGCACTGAAACTTGCGGATCAGCGGGATGTCCATGCCGCCGACGAACCCGACCTTGCCGGTCTTGCTGGCCAGCGTCGCCATCACGCCGACCAGGAAGCTGCCCTCCTGCTCCTTGAACACTACCGATTGCACATTCGGCTGCACCACCACCATGTCGATCAGCGCAAACTGCAGTTTCGGAAACTCCTTCGCGATCTTCTCGATCGCGGCGGCCTGGCCGAAGCCGATGCCGATGATCGGGCTCGCCCCTCGTTCAGCCATGCGACGTAACGCTTGCTCGCGCTGGGTCTCGTTGGCGATCTCGAACTCGAGATAGGGTTTGCCGGTCTCCTTCTTCCAGCGCTCGATGCCGCGGTAGGCAGCCTCGTTGAAGGACTTGTCGAACTTGCCGCCCATGTCGTAGACCACGGCGGGTTCGGCGCGTGCCGACACGCTGGCGGCCACGACGACGGCCAGCAATCCGAGGCGGTGTGGGGTATTCATCGTCTGTGTTCGGTGGCGAAGTTCGAAAGGAACATGATGGCGCGGCAGGCGCCCCGTGACGAAGCGCAAACGTTTGCCGTTTGCACTCTAAGCAGAAACCGGGCCTGTTCGGTGAGTGCTTTCCCGCAGCCCGATGGGGCATTATCGTGGCTCGATTCCTGCGCGATCGCCGCGACCGTAGCGGCGCCGTCCGCCCCGCTGCCTCATGAACGAAAGCCTCTCGCCCTTGAACTCGTCCGCATCGCCTGGTTCGTCCGAACCCACCACCTTCGAGGGCCTGCCCAAGGCCTTGCTGCACGAGCACCTCGACGGTGGCCTGCGCCCCGCCACGCTGCTGGAGCTGGCGCGCGGCCGCGGCCTGGCCGTGCCGACCGACGACCCCGACGCACTCGCCGGGTGGATGCACGCGAACGCCAACTCCGCCAGCCTGGCACGCTATCTGCGCGGCTTCGCGTTGACGGTGCGGGCGATGGCGTCGGCCGAGGCCTGCGAGCGCGTCGCGTTCGAGGCCGCCGAAGACGCGCGCCTCGACGGCTGCGTGCTCGCCGAGTTCCGCATCGCGCCGCTGCTGCTGGAGCCGTTCGGGCTGCGCGGCGAGGCCGCGGTCGAGGCGCTGGTCGCCGGGCTGCGTCGCAGCCGGCTGCCCTGCGGCCTGATCGTCTGCGCGATACGCACCGATGCGCCCGAGCAGACCTCGCGCGCCGCCGGACTCGCCGCGCGCTACGCCGGCCGCGGCGTGATCGGCTTCGACCTCGCCGGCGCCGAGCGCGGTCACCCGCCCGCCGCGCACGCCGCTGCCTTCGCACGCGCCCGCGACGCCGGCCTCGGCCTGACCTGCCATGCCGGCGAGGCCGACGCCGGCTCGCGCGTGCTCGAGGCGGCCGCGCTCGGCGCGACCCGCATCGGCCACGGCGTGCACATCATGATGGGCGAGACGCCGGCGCAAACGGCCGGCTGGGTCGACGCGGCACGCGCGCGCGGGCTGCATTTCGAGGTCTGCCCAAGCAGCAACGTTCACACCGGCGCGTTCGCTTCGCTGGCGGCGCACCCGATCCGGGCGATGGTCGAGGCCGGGCTGTCGGTCTCGTGCTCGACCGACAACCGGCTGATGTCGAGCGTGACGCTCAGCGGCGAGCTCGCAGCGATCCACGACCAGCCGGGCCTGAGCGTTGCGCAGCTGGCGGGGCTGATGCGCAGCGCGATCGCGGCGTCGTTCATGCCGGCCGCGGTGCGCGACGCCGCGCTGTACGCAATGCGTCGCTGGGACGAGGTCTCAGCGGCCGCGGCCTGACGACACGCCGCGGCGCGCCCGCACTGCGGTCGCCAGCCGCTGCAGCACCGGCACGGTCTGCGCGAAGCCGATGCAGGCGTCGGTGATCGACACGCCGCACTTGAGCGGCACGCCGGGGACCAGATCCTGCCGGCCTTCCTCGAGGTGGCTCTCGATCATCACGCCGCTGATGCGCCGGTCGCCGCCGGCAATCTGCACGGCCACGTCGTGCGCGACCTCGATCTGGCGTTGGTACTGCTTGCTGCTGTTGCCGTGCGAGACATCGATCATCACCTGCTCGCGCAAGCCCGCAGTGCGCAAGGTGGCGCAGCTGGCTTCGACCTGCGCGGCATCGTAGTTCGGTGCCTTGCCGCCGCGCAGGATCAGGTGGCAATCGTCGTTGCCGCGGGTCTCGAAGATCGCGGCCATGCCCATCTTCGTCATGCCCATGAAGGCATGCGGCGCGCGCGCCGCGAGGATCGCGTCGGCCGCGATTCGGATGCTGCCGTCGGTGCCGTTCTTGAAGCCGACCGCGCAGCTCAGTCCCGAGGCCAGCTGGCGGTGGCTCTGGCTCTCGGTAGTGCGCGCGCCGATCGCGCCCCAGGTGATCAGCTCGGCGATGTACTGCGGGCTCAGCAGGTCGAGAAACTCGGTGCCGGTGGGCAGGCCGAGCGTGGTGAGTTCGAGCAGCAGGCGGCGTGCGCGCTCCAGCCCTGCGTTGATCGCGAACGTGCCGTCGAGGTGCGGGTCGTTGATGTAGCCCTTCCAGCCGACCGTCGTGCGCGGCTTCTCGAAGTAGGCACGCATCACGATCAGCAGGTCGTCCTGCAGTTCGTCGGCGACGGCCTTCAGGCGCTGGCCGTACTCGATCGCCTGATCGTGGTCGTGGATCGAACACGGGCCGACGACGACGACCAGCCGCGCGTCGCGGCCATGCAGCACGTCGGCGATCGCGCTTCGGCTCTTCTCGACGATGGCGAGCGTGTCGCATCGCACCGGCACGCGCTCCTGCAGCAGCGCCGGCGTGATCAGCGGGCGCACCGCAGAGATGCGCACGTCGTCGATGCGGGTCGTGTCGAGCGTGCTGTCGCGGGCGACGATCTCGCGGTCGTGCGCTATTTCGTGTGAATGCTCGTCGAATCTGCTCATGATCGCGCAGCTTAGCGTGACACCACGGCGATGCCGCGGAACTGGCCCGCGGTCGGCACCACCGCCGCCGGCTTCGCGTAGCGCTCCGGCATGAAGCGGTGCAGCAGCTCGGCCTCGCGGGCGCGGGCCAGCGCGACGTTGGCGATCTTGATGTGGCCGTAGCCGCGCATGCTCAGCGGCAGCGCCGCGATCTGGATCGCGCTCGGCAGGCGATCGGCCGACAGCTTCGCCAGCAACTCGTCGACGCGGCGCTCGAACTGCGTCACCAGATCGCGCTCCATGCGCCGCTCTTCGGTGCGACCAAAGATATCAAAAAATCCGCCGCGCAAGGCCTTGCCCTTCGCGAGCAGTTTCATCAAGGGCAGCATCCACGCACCGAGCGCGATCTTCTTCGGCGGCTGGCCGTTTTTCGGACGCGCGAGCAGCGGCGGGGCCATGTGGAACTCGAGCTTGACGTCGCCCTCGAACTGGTCGGCGAGCTGGCGCTGGAAGCTGCCGTCGGTGTAAAGGCGTGCGACCTCGTACTCGTCCTTGTACGACATCAGCTTCATCAGGCTGCGCGCCACCGCACGCGCCAGCGGCAGCGACGCATCACTGCCGGCGCAGGCCTGCTCGGCCTGCTGCGTGCGGCGCACTGCGGTCTCGAAGCGCTGCGCCCACGCGGCGTTCTGGTAGCCGGTGAGGTGATTGACGCCGCGCGCGATCAGGCTTTCGAGCGTGTCGTCGTCGGTCTTCGCCGCGGGTTCGTCGCGCAGCGCCGCCGGGTTGCCGGCCGCCAGCCGGCCGAGCGCGAACGACAGCAGGTTGCTCTCGACCGCCACGCCGTTCAGCGTGATCGCGCGCTGCATCGCCGGCAGGCCGATCGGGATCAGGCCGCGCTGCCATGCATAGCCCATCGCGAGGATGTTGGCCGTCACGGTGTCGCCGAGAAACTCTTCGGCGAGCGATTGCGCATCGAAGGTCTCGACGAGGTCGTCGCCGGCCGCGAAGCGCATCTTCGCGAGCAGCAGCTCGGTCTTCAGGTCGGCGTCGGGGTTCTTCAACGATTCGGCGACCGGGATCTCGTGCACGTTGGTGACGATGCGCGTGCGGCCGTGGCGCACCGTCTGCAGCGCCTCGGGCGAGGCCGCCACGACCATGTCGCAGGCCAGCACGGCATCGGCTTGCTGGGTGTCGATGCGGACCTGGTTCAGCCGCTCGGGCAAGTCGGCCAGACGCACGAAACTCAGCACCGAGCCGCCCTTCTGCGCGAAGCCCATGAAGTCGAGCACGCTGGCCGACTTGGCCTCGAGGTGCGCGGCCATTGCGATCACCGCGCCTACCGTGACGACGCCGGTGCCGCCGACGCCGGTGACGAGCAGGTCCCACGGGCCATCCCAGGTGTGCGGCTCGGGCAAGGGCAGCGCGCCGACGCGCGCGAGGAACGCCTCCTTGCCCGTCGACAGCGCGCCGCTCTTCTTGCGCAGCTTGCCGCCGGTGACGCCGACGAAACTCGGGCAGAAGCCCTTCTCGCAGGAGTAATCCTTGTTGCACGCGGTCTGATCGATCTTGCGCTTGCGGCCCATCGCGGTCTCGGTCGGCAGCACCGCGACGCAGTTGCTCTGCACCGTGCAGTCGCCGCAGCCTTCGCAGACCGCCTCGTTGATCAGCAGCCGCTTCGGCGGGTCGACGAGCTCGCCCTTCTTGCGCCGGCGCCGCTTCTCGGCCGCGCAGGTCTGCTCGTAGATCAGCACCGTGACGCCACCGATCTCGCGCAGGCGGCGTTGCACCGCGTCGAGTTCGGTGCGGTCGTGAAACTCGGTGCCGGCCGGAAAGAGTTTCTTGATCGCGTCGTACTTGTCGATGTCGTCGCTGACGACGACGACCTGCGTCACGCCTTCACTCTCGACCTGGCGCGCGATCCGGTCGACGCTGATCACGCCGTCGACCGGCTGGCCGCCGGTCATCGCGACCGCGTCGTTGTAGAGAATTTTGTAGGTGATGGTCGCCTTCGCCGCGACCGCCTGGCGGATCGCGAGGTAGCCCGAGTGGTAGTAGGTGCCATCGCCCAGGTTCTGGAACACGTGCTTTGTGGCCGTGAACATCGCGTGCGAGATCCAGTCGACGCCCTCGCCGCCCATCTGGATCACGCCAGCGGTGCTGCGGTCCATCCAGTTGGCCATGAAGTGGCAGCCGATGCCGGCGCGTGCGGACGAGCCATCGGGCACTTTGGTGCTGGTGTTGTGCGGGCAGCCGGCGCAGAAGTACGGCAGGCGCTTGACGCTGTCGGACGCGTTCGCGAGCAGCTCGGGCGGCGTGAAATCGCGCACGTGCTGCAGGTGGTCGCCGAGCAAGGTGTTGCCGGCGCTGTTGTCGGAAAGATGCACCGCGAGCCAGTGCGCGACCAGCTCGATCAGGCGCGACGGGCGCAGCTCGCCGAGCGCCGAGACGAGCGGCGCGCCTTGCCGGTCCAGCTTGCCGATCAGCACCGGCCGCGCATCGGCCGGCGCGTTGTAGAACAGCTCGCGCATCTGCGTCTCGACGATCGCGCCCTTCTCCTCGATCACGAGAATCTCGACCAGGCCTTGCGCGAACGCGCGCATGCGCGTCGTCTCGACCGGGAAGCTCAGGCCCACCTTGTAGAGCCGCACGCCCGCGGCCGCCAGCATCTCGGGCGTGATCTGCAGGCGGCGCAAGACTTCCATCAGATCGAGGTGCGCCTTGCCGCAGGTGACGATGCCGACCCTGGCCTGCGGGCTCGCGATGACCTCGCGGTCGATCGAGTTGACGCGCGCGAACGCGGCCACGGCCGCGAGCTTGTCGGTCAGCCGCGACTCGATGCGCAGCGAGGGCAGATCGGGCCAGCGGTAATGCAGGCCGTCGGCCGGCGCGACGTGCCCGGTGCGCGCACACACCGCGTCGCCGTCGACCCACGCTTCGGCCTGCGCGAGCACCGCGTCGAGGTCGACGGTGCCGGCGCTCTCGACCACTTCCGACAAGGCCGTGAACCCGACCCACGCGCCCGAATAGCGCGACAAGGCCCAGCCGTAGAGGCCGAAGCTCAGCATCTCGGCCACGTTGGCGGGCGACACGATCGGCATCTGCCAGGCCTGGAACGCATGGTCGCTCTGGTGCGGCATCGACGACGAAACGCAGCCGTGGTCGTCGCCCGCCACCACCAGCACGCCGCCGTGCGGCGACGAACCGTAGGCGTTGCCGTGCTTGATCGCATCGCCCGCGCGGTCCACGCCCGGGCCCTTGCCATACCACAGGCCGAACACGCCTTCGACCGTGCGCTCCGGATCGGACTCGACCCGCTGCGTTCCCAGCACCTGCGTCGCGGCGAGCTCCTCGTTGATCGCCGGCACGAAGCGGATACCGGCGTCGCTGAACTTCTTGCCCGCCTTCCAGACGGCTTGGTCGACCATGCCGAGCGGCGAGCCGCGGTAGCCGCTGATGAAGCCCTGCGTGTTCAGGCCCGCGGCCGTGTCGCGCTGGCGCTGCATCACCAGCAGGCGCACCAGCGCCTGCGTCCCGGTCAGGAAGATCGCGCCGGACGGCGCCCACAGGTTGTCCGACAGCCGGTAGTCGGGCCGGCGCACGGGCGCGTCGATAGCGGTCGCAATCATCGCGGCATTGTTGCGCCGAAGCCCAAGAAGATGCTTCTCAATTCCGCTATGGTTACCGCCAACCATTGGTGAAAACAGAACCGAACATGGCAAAGAACGACGCATCCTTACTTCTGGACCCCTACAGCCTGAAGATCCTGCTTGAGCTGCAGCGCGACGCGCGTCAGACCGTGGCGCAGCTCTCGGCGGCGGTCGGTTTGTCGCCCACGCCGTGCTGGAAGCGCGTGAAAGAGATGGAGGCCGCCGGCGTGATCCGCGGCTACACGGCGCTCGTCGACCCGGAGAAGGTCGGCCTGCACCTGACCGTGATGGTCGAGGTCAACCTGACGCATCACAGCGAAGAATTGGTCCAGCGCTTCGAGCAGGCCGTCGCGGCGAGCCCGCACATCGCGCGCTGCCAGGCCACCACCGGGCAGGCCGACTACCTGATGACGGTGCTGGCACCCGACATCAAGCACTACGAGCGTCTGCTGCACGAGACAATCTTCAAGCTGCCGGGCGTGACGCATGTGCGCTCGAGCATCGTGCTGAAGGAGATCAAGTCGGAGATCGCGCTGCCGATCGGGCAGCTGCTCGCGCTGCCGGCGCAGCGGGCGTAGGCCCGGCAGCACCCCCACTATTCACGATCGCGACGACGGCCTCTCTCGCCCGGCGTGCATGAAATTTGTTAGCCTCGGGACCGATGCCGGCGGCCCACAGTGGCGGCTACCGGCCCGCACGACACCATCCATGACTAACCAGGCAGCAACCCGAAAAGCGACCCCCTCGGAACGACGCTCCGGCGGCGATCGTCGCCGCGTCGAGGGCGCGCCGCCCGGCAAGCACGACCGCCGCCGAGGTCTCGAGCCACGCCTGCCCGAGGTCGTCGAGCTCGACATGACGAACTCGGAATGGATGAGCCTGAGCGACGACCCCGCTCTGCCACCGAAGCGGCCGCCTCGCCCTTAGGCGCGGCATGCGGTTCGTCAGCGGCGGAACAGCTCGAAAAAAACCTCGCCCGAAATCGTCTCCGAAAAGTCGGTCACCTCGACCCCGGTCAGCAGTTCGAGCGAGGAGTGCTCCCAGCCGGCGGTGTCAACCAACGCCGGATCAGCGGGTTGCGGGTCGGGCCAGGGAAGCGCCAGGTTCAGGTCGACGCCATCAGCAGCGGGCAACAGGCCGCGCAGCATGCTCAGGAAGTCAATCGAGGACCCGCCGTGATTCATTGAACCTAAAAACGTGAGTTACCCGGTCGGCGTAGGACCGACCAGCACCGGTAAAGGCGGCCCGACGCCGACGATCCGGTCGCAGATGTAGCGCACCAAGGCGGCCCAGCGGTCGATCGAGGGGAACTGCTCCGCAGT
>JANXZN010000086.1 GCA_025355545.1 Rhizobacter sp. | reverse complement strand
GGCAACAGCACTACGAAGAGCAGCAGCACCAGCGCAGCGTCGCCGCACTGAAACGCCGCGCCGCCGCGCTCGGCTTCGAGATCAAACTGTCCTCAGTGCCGGCATGAAGACCCAGCCCCCGTTACTGTTTCTTGAGAGGACTACTTTTATGCGCGCGCCGTCGTCGGGCGCGAGTACGCCTACCCCTGCGTGCGGCCCGCGATCTCGCACTGACCGCACCGATCGCGAGATATCAGCGCGATGCGGCGCGGCTGCGCAGGTACCGCAGGATGTCGTCGACGCTGACCCGGCCGGTGCGCCGCGTGTCGATGCGATCGAACTCCGCCGCCACCATGCCCCAGCCTGCGTGCTGCGCCTGATCACGCGACAGCGTGCCGCTGTGCGCGGTGTCGGCCGCCTCGAAGGTGGCGCGCAGCTTGGCCTCGACCGCGGCGGCCAGCGCCGCGCCGCTCGGCGATGCGTGCAGCGGTGCCTTGCGCGCCGCTGCCGGCAGCACCGGATCACCGCCCTGCGGCAGATTGACAACCGCTGTATCGGCGCCGCTGGCCTGGGCCCAGGTGCCGGTGCTCGCGGCGAGGCCGAGCGCGAGCGCCGCGAGCGAGGGTGCGACGACGGTGATCTTCATGGTCAAGGCGGGCCGTTGATGAACGCGACGAGGTCGGCCTTCATGCGTGGCCGCGCCGCGTCGTCCAGGTAGATCATGTGGCCGCCCGGATAGACGCGCTGTCGCAAGGTCGGCGCCGCCCCGAGCCGCGCGAGATCGAGTTCGGTCTGGCGGAACGGCGTGGCCAGATCGTGATAGCCGGCCAGCGACAGCACGCGCAGCGCGGGCCGTTGCGCGAGCGCGGTCGCGAGGTCGGGGATAGTGTCGGGCAGCGCGCGGCCATCGTGGCCGAAGCCCCAGCTCGTGATCGCGTTGCTCAGCATCGTGTAGGTCGAGCCGGCGCTGTAGCGCAACTCGTTGGCGAGATGCGCGCGCTGCGCCGCGACGAAAGGCGCAGAGATCACCATCGACGAGGGATCGCCGCCGGCCGCGAGCGCGCTGGTCGCCGGTGCCGCGACGCGCGCGTCGTAGCGCCCCATCAGCTGCGCCGTCAGGGTCTGGCTGCGGTAGGCGGTCGGATCGAGGTTGAAGTCTGCGTTCCACAGCGCGCGCGGCGCGCCGGTGCGGCCCACGAGCTCGTCCAGCAGCGTTGGCGCGGGCGGCGTCCGCGTGCCGAGGAAGGCGGCCACGGCCGGCGCGTAGCGCTGGTCGGTGAAGTCGCGCATCTGCTGCGCGTAGGCATCGCTGTCGGTCGGCTGCGGCTGCAGCAGCTGGAACCAGGCGCCGGTCAGGCCATAGCTCGGCAGGTAGCCGGCGCAGCTCAGCTGGCCCGGGTCGAACAGGCCGCAGTTGCTGTTGTAGTCAAGCACCGACGACTGCAGGACCAGGCCGTCGAGCCGCATGCCGACCGTGACCATCAGGTTCGCCAGCACCGCGCTGCGCGTCGTGCCATAAGACTCGCCGAACAGGAAGGTCGGCGACGCGGCGCGCTGGTTGACTTCGATGTAGCGGGCGATGAAGTCGCGCATCACGCGCGCGTCGGCATCGACGCTCCAGAAGCTCTGGTTCGTCGCCGGTTCGATCGCCTGCGAATAGCCGCTGCCGACCGCGTCGACGAACACCAGGTCGGCGGTGTCGATCAGGCTCTCGGCGTTGTCGATCAGCTCGAACGGTTGCGGCACGCTCGTCGACGGCGCGCCGATGACGATGCGGCGCGGCCCGAACGAACCCAGGTGCAACCAGACCGTGGCCGAGCCCGGGCCGCCGTTGTAGAAGAAGATCAGCGGGCGCGTCGCCGGCGCGGCGCTGTCGGCGGTGTAAGCGACATAGAACATCGAGGCCTGCGCCGCGCCGGTGCCCGGCGCGCGCGCGTTCAGGTGGCCGGCGGTCGCGGTGTAGGCGATCGTGCGGCCGCCCAGCGCGAGTGTGTGGCTGGTGACCGCCGCGGCTTCGGTCGCGCTCGGCAACGCGGCATCGGCGGCGCTCGAATAAATGGTCGGATCGGCGAGGCCCGGGCCGGCCGGACCGCCGCCGATCGCGCTGCCTGTGGCGGTGCCGCCGCCTCCGCCGCCACAGGCCGCGAGCAGCAGCGCCAGCAGGGCCGCACAGGCGTTTGGTGCTGGCCGAATCGTGAAGCCTGCATTCATGGCGGGCACTGTTGCATCTCGGCGCGCCGGCAACAAGCCCGGCAATCCCGCAGCCTGTGGGCATCGTCCGACAGTCGAATCGCCCGGCGACCGACGGCGCCGGCGTTGCTGCGCTCCTATCGTTGAATCAGCTCCTTGCGTGCCGCCGCGGTGCGCGCGCAGGGCCATCGGACCGTGCCGGCCAGACCGGCCCCTTCAGACAGAGGAAAACTTTGATGAACCAGCGAATCCTGAGCATGACGACGATAGCCGCGATGGTGGCGGCAATGGCGCTCGCCGGCTGCAGCAAGCGCGATCAGATGGATACGCGCGATGGCTCCAGCGGCACGGTCGCATCGGCCGACCGGCAGACCCGCGACATGAGCAACGATGTGCGCAGCAGCGTGGACAAGGCCAGGGACGCGACCGAGAACGCTGCCGCCAAGGTGGGTGGTAAGGTCGACGACGCGGTGATCACGAGCTCGGTGAAGACCGAACTCGCGAAGGACGCCAGCCTGCGCGCGCTGAGAATCAACGTCGACACCGCCAAAGGCCGCGTCGCGCTGAAGGGCAAGGCGCCGAGCAACGAGGCGCGCGAGCACGCCACGACGCTGGCCCAGAATGTCAAGGGCGTGGTCAGCGTCGACAATCAGCTGACGGTCGAGCCGGACAAGATGTAGTTCGCCGGGTCGCGCGAAGCGCATCAGCGCTTCGCGATCTCGAGCAGTTCGACCTCGAACTGCAGCGCGGTATTCGGCGGGATCACGCTGCCGGCACCGCGTTCGCCGTAGGCGATTGCGGCGGAGCAGGTCAGCTTCGCCTTGCCGCCGACCTTCATGCGTTGCACACCTTCGGTCCAGCACTTGATCACGCCGTTGAGCGGGAACTCGGCCGGCGCGTTGCGCTTGTACGAGCTGTCGAACTCGGTGCCGTTCGCGAACCTGCCGCGGTAGTGGACCTTGACGGTGTCGGTGGCGAGCGGGCTGGCGCCACGGCCGTCCTGGAGCGAGCGGTAGACCAGCCCGCTGGGCGTCACGATCGCGCCCTTTTCGGTCGCCGCCAGCGCCGGCAGATCGCCTTGCGCAGCCGCGCTGATCGCGGCGCACAGGCCGAGCACGGCAAAGCCGGCGCACCTACGTTTCTTCATCGGGAGTGTGTGGGTGAAACGGACATCGGCCGACATCCTCGTCGATGCGGCCTCGCCCGCGTGTGCAGGTGTTGCCACCGTCGTCAGTGCTGCGTGTCGTGTGCGCTGGCGACCTTGGCGAGGCGCTCGCGCAGCGTCGCGATCGGCATGAAGCCACTGCCCACGAGGTGCAGATGGTCGTCATGTTCGGCCACCAGCGTCGGAAAGCCGCGAATGCCCCAGGCCTGCGACTGCTGGAAATCCTGCAGCGTCGCGTCGCGCATCTTCTGCGACGCGAAGGCCTTGCCGAACTCGGCGCGCGGCAGGCCGAGTTCGCCGGCCAGGTCGGCGAGCACGCCAGGCTCGACGACGTTGCGACCCTCGGCGTAGAAGGCGTGCTGCACCGTCTTGAAGTAGCGCCACACCTGTTGCGGCCACAGGCTGCGCACGGTCACGGTGGCGCGCGCGGCCGGTTCGGTGTCGTAGACGAAGCCGGGTTGGTGCAGCGCGGTGTGGGGCGCCTGCGCGAAGGGCTGGCCGCTTGCATCGGCCACGCGGTACCAGTGGCCGGCGAGCTCGTCGGCGCGCGCTGGCGCCATCGGCTCGGTCGTGAACGGCCGCAGGCCGCCCATCACCAGCGCCATCTGCAGCGGCGCGCTGTCCTGCGGGTCGGCGAGCAACTCGTCCAGCGGCTTCGCGAAGCCGTAGCACCACGAGCACATTGCGTCGCCGAGGTAGATCAGATTCATCGGGGCATCCTCGAAAACAGGTGCGGCGACTCTAGCGGAATCGCGCTGCGCGGGCTGGTGCGGGGGCTCTTGCGCGCGCCGGTCGAATTCGCCACGCGCGGCCACGTCGGTGCGCAACGGTCGAGCCCGAACCGGC
>JANXZN010000256.1 GCA_025355545.1 Rhizobacter sp. | reverse complement strand
TGGCCTTCGTTCTCGGCGCGCAGGGCACCAAACTGGCGACTGGTTCTCGCGCACCTTCGCGGCCAACATCAAGAAGCCGCTGTTCGTCGTGCAAGGCAAGAACGACCCGCGCGTGCCTTACACCGAGGCGGAGCAAATGGTCGCGAAGGTGCGCGAGAACCAGTCGCCAGTTTGGTGCCCTGCGCGCCGAGAACGAAGGCCACGGCTTCGCGCGCAAGGAGAATGCGGATTTTCAGTTCTACGCGATGGTGATGTTCCTGCGTTCGACCTTGCTCAAGCAATCGCCGGGCCTTGGAAGCCATCTGATCGGAAGGTCAGGACCAGCGTGTCGCGGTGCCCGTCGGCTGCGAGTGGCTGGATCGGCGTGCTCTCGTGGATCACGCGTGCGTCGTCGAGCAGCAACGTGGTCCACGACTCGCTCATCGTGAAGCGCATGCCGCTGGGTCCGTCGGCATCGAACACGCGCGTTTCGCCGCCCTTGATGCCCTCGCGATTGATCAGAATCACCGCGACGAAGTCAACCCCGTCGCGGTGCGCACCCTCCGGCGTCGGCCGGCCGATGCCGTCGGTGGTGTCGATGCGGAACTGGTGCGCTTCCACGTACCAGGGTTGCGCGCCCTTCACCGCCGAGCACTGTGCGCTCAGCGCGCGAAGCAGTGCCGTCCATGCAGGGCTCGCGACGACGCTCGAATGCATCGGCTCGAACCAGCGCTCCAGCCCGCCGTGCAGCGCGTTGTATTCGATCGGCTGCCAGTGCGCACGGTGCGGCACCTGCGTCACCGCGCCGCCGTCGACGATGAAGCACGAGTGGCGCCGGCGCCGGTAGCGGCCGCCATCGCGCAGGTGACCGTCGGGAGGCAGGTCGTCCCACGAGGGGCGCAGCCAATCGAGTCCGGCGGCGGCGGTACCAAGCAATTCACGCAGGCCCGTCGGACTTAAGGCGGCGTGGCCCTGGTCGCGAAGTGCCGGCGTGAGTCGAGCGGGTGCGGTTATCGGCGGAGGAAGAAGATTCGTCGTCATATCCGCCATCATGCCGCGGAACGAAACCTTGCCCATCGCTCTGACAGCAAGCGCGCCTTGCCTTCGATCCGAGTGTTCGTTTGAAGTATCGCCTTGTGGCGGGCCGCAAGCGTGTCCGTGCATGCCAATGCGCAATCGCTCACGGCCACGGCCCAAACGACGCTGAAGGAAATCAATGTCGCCTCCACCGGGTTCCAGCGTGGCGTGCCGCTGCCGGCATGGGCCGAGGTGCTGGCGGTGCCACCCGCCCCGGCGACGCGCGGCGCGCTCGTCCAGCGGCGGGGACAAGCACCTGCTCGTCCCCGACACGACGGTGCAGCTGATCAAGGGACAGCAGGTCAATAACGCGAGCGCGCTCGGCCAGGTCGGTCAGATCGCGATGCACTGCATTGCGCAGTACCAGCGGCCGAGCCTGCACAAGGTCCAGATCCTGCCTGGCGGCGAGGTCATCGACCACACGGCGACCGCGCAGGTGCGCCTTCTGCAACGCGAAGCCGGACTCAAACAAGGCGTGTACAGCGGCGTGATCACCGCGGGCCTGATGCAGCCCGATGTTCGCGTCGGCGACACGTTGCACCTGCAGTATTCGGTAGCGGGCGCGAATCCGATCTTCGGCGGTCGCCATGTGCAGAGCACATCGTGGCAGCGGCCGGTGCCGTGCAGCTGCGTCGGGTGACGCTGGTCGTACCCGAGAGCCGCACGATCCGATGGCAGTAGGTGGGCGACAGCACGCCCTCGACGCTCGCACCGACGATCACGATGGCCGGCGGCATGCGGCGCCTGGCCGAAGGCTGGTCCTACATAGGCGAACACTGGTGAATCAGACCCAGCCCAACCCGGCGAGAGACGCGTTCGAGAAGGCGCGCGCCCAAGGCATCCCGCACACCATCAAGCACATTGCCGCGGGTCTGGAGTTGCAGCGCCTGGGCGCCGGGCCCTGATCAGGCAGCGGACGCGCGCACGGCGATGCGCGTGCCGGCCAAGCTCACGACCTGCCCCGCGCGAATCTTGCAGGTCTTGCGCAACTCATCTTGGCCATCGACCTGCACGAGGCCATCGGCCACCATCATCTTCGCGATGCCGCCGCTGGGCGCGAGACCGGTCGCCTTCAGCAAAGCATCGAGCGTGATGTGCTCGCCGCGCAGTTCGAAGTCGATAGCGTTCATGTGCCCAGGCCGAATTCATTCGCCAGCAGCGCATACGAGGTCCGCCGAACTTGCGGGTCGTGTGCCCAGGTGTTTATGACGATCTCGTCGAGCTGCAGCTCCTGACCGAGCGTGCGCAGCTGCACACCAACCTGCGCGGCCGTGCCGACGAAGGCCTTGCGGCGCATGTCTTCGACCGTCGGCCACTCGTCAGCCGTGAAACCGCGCGCCATGATCACGTCGGGCGGCTGCAGCGGCCCGAGCGCGCCGCGCGCGCGGTCGACGCGCCAGCGCTCGCGGCCCAGCGCATGATGCGTCGCCTCCTCGTGCATCTCGGCGGCGAGCGCCCAGACGCACACCGTGGCCTGTGGCTGCGGGTGGCGCTCGCTCGGTCGATACAGGCGTCGGTAGAGCGCGAGTGCCTCGTCGGCGCCCTGCCCGTCGACGAAGAAGTACGCATAGGCATAGGGCAAACCGAAGTGCGCCGCAAGCTGCGCGCCGTAATTCGAGCTGCCCAGAATCCAGATTTCCGGCGCGTGCGGGCCGCGCGGGTGCGCGACGATGCCCTGGTGCTCGGGCAACGAGGTCCAGGCCTGAAGATCGCGCACCTGCTCCGGGAAGTTCTCCGGCGCGGCATGCGCGTTCGAGTTCAGCGCGCGTGCGGTGCGCATGTCGCCGCCCGGCGCGCGGCCCACGCCGAGGTCGATGCGGCCAGGCGCCAGCGCTTCGAGCACGCGGAACTGCTCGGCCACCTTTAGCGCGCTGTAGTGCGGCAGCATCACGCCGGCACTCCCGATGCGGATGCGCTGCGTGGTCGCGGCGATCGCGCCCATCAGCACCTCGGGCGCGGTGCCGACGATGGCCGGCAGGTTGTGGTGCTCGCTGACCCAGTAACGCGAGTAGCCCAGCTTCTCGCAGTGGCGCGCCAGCGCGACGCTTTCGCGGATCGATTCGGCTTCGCTTCGCCCGGTGACGGCGGTGGACTGGTCGAGTACGGAAAGGCGCATGAACCGATGCTACCCGCGGGTGCAACGCCCTGTGGTCTGCGCGGGCACGTGGGCGGGTCAGCCTTGCGGATGGGTCGGGTCGATCCAGCGCACAGCCTCGGGTTTTTCGACCGGCGCGATGTCGAGGTTGATGGCCACGGCCTCGCCGTCGCTGCGCACCAGCACGCATTCAAGCACCTCGGTGGCGCTGGCGTTGATCTCCTGGTGCGGAACAAATGGCGGCACGTAGATGAAGTCGCCCGAGCCGGCCTCGGCGGTGAACTCGAGTGCTTCGCCCCAGCGCATTCGCGCGCGGCCCTTCACGACGTAGATTACGCTTTCGAGCGGGCCATGATGGTGCGCGCCAGTCTTCGCGTTGGGGTGAATGTGCACGGTGCCGGCCCACAGCTTGTTCGCGCCGACGCGCGCGAAATTGATCGCCGCCTTGCGGTCCATGCCGGGCGTCTGCGCGGTGTGCGAATCCAACGAATTGGCGCCAATCACACGCACGCCGTCATGCTTCCATCGATTCATCGTCGCTTCTCCCGGTTTTCGTGTACATTCGCGCCACAGTTATACGCAAGACAGTGGTTGATAGCGTTTCTTCCCCCTACCTGTTTCGGTTCTCGAGGCAGGCGTCGTTAGAAATCCCCCTGATCGTTTCTTGAGTGTCGCTGCATGCGCCGCATGTGCTGCGCATTATTTGAAAATAGATAGGATAGTTTTCCATGACGACCCAAACCGGTACCGTGAAGTGGTTCAACGAGAGCAAGGGCTTCGGCTTCATCGCTCAAGACGCGGGCGGCGCCGATCTGTTCGCCCACTTCCGTGACATCCAGGGCAATGGCTTCAAGACGCTGCTGGAAAACCAGCGCGTCGAGTTCGAAGTCAAGCAAGGCCAGAAGGGCCTGCAAGCAGCCAACATCAAGGTGCTGTAAAGCCAGGGCGCAAGCCCTGCAACAAGGAACCGCGGCCATGCCGCGGTTTTTTTGTGTCCGCGCGGGTCGTCGCGTCGGTGACACGGTGGCTGCGCGGCGCGGCCTAAGATTCGTGCCTCATCCTCCCGGAGACACGCCATGACCGCACTCGCCGCGCTGACCAACCACCAGATCCGTCTGAAGGCCCGCCCGAACGGCCTGCCCACGCGCGACGGCTGGGACTTCACGACCGAGCCGGTCGCCGAGCCCGCCGACGGCGGCGTGCTCGTCAAGACGCTCGCGATCTCGCTCGACCCGGCGATGCGCGGCTGGATGAACGAGGGCAAGAGCTACATCGCGCCGGTGGCGATCGGCGAGGTCATGCGCGCCGGCGGCATCGGCATGGTGATCGCATCGAAGAACCCCGGCTTCACGGTCGGCGACGTGGTCAGCTGCACGCCCGGCGTGCAGGAATACTGCCTGATCGCGGTGGACCAGATCAAGCGCAACGGCCTGTTCAGGATCGACCCCCGGCTGGGCACGCCGAACCAGTGGCTGAACGTGCTGGGCATGCCCGGCATGACCGGCTACTTCGGCCTGATGGACGTGGGCCAGCCGAAGCCCGGCGAGACCGTCGTCGTCTCCGGCGCGGCCGGCGCGGTCGGCCAGACCGTCGGCCAGCTCGCGAAGATCAAGGGCTGCCGCGTCGTCGGCATCGCCGGCGGGCCGGCCAAGTGCGAGTGGGTCGTCAAGGAACTGGGCTTCGACGCCTGCGTCGACTACAAGGCCGGCAATGTGAAGGCCGACCTGAAGGACGCCTGCCCGAAGGGCGTCGACATTTACTTCGACAACGTCGGCGGCGAGATCCTCGACACCGTGCTCACGCGCATCACCCGCGGGGCCCGCATCATCATCTGCGGCGCGATCAGCCAGTACAACAACACGACGCCGGTGAAGGGCCCGGCGAACTACCTGTCGCTGCTGGTGAACCGCGCGCGCATGGAAGGCATCGTGGTGTTCGACTACACCGAGCGCTTCCCGGTCGCGGTGGCCGAACTGGCGGGCCACCTTCAGTCCGGCCGCATGAAGAGCAAGGAAGACGTGGTCGTCGGCATGGCAACCTTCCCCGAAACGCTGCTGAAGCTGTTCAACGGCGAGAACTTCGGCAAGCTGGTGCTGCAGTTCGCCTGACGAAAGCGTTTGACGGGCCGGTGAATCCGGCGCTGATCGGCGCTTCGTCGCGCCAGCGGCAGGGCTAGACTGCGCGGGTCGATGACAAGCGACGCGCACAGCGGCGGCGCGCGCCCGGCGCCGCCCATGAGTGACACCAACAATCCACCCTCGCCCGCAGCGGCGCCCGGCACGGCGCTGCTGGCGGCGTGGCTGGCGCAAAGCCACGACCTGCTCGCGCTGACCGATGCGTCGGGTCGCATCCACTGGTGCAACCCGGCGTTCGAGCGCGGCAGCGGCATCGGCGTGGCCGCCGAGCTCGCGAGCCTGGCGCCGCCCGACTGGTGCGCCGGCGTGCCGCGGCGCGCGCTGACCGCGGCGCTGCAATCGGCGCCCGCGCAAAATCTCGAGCTGGCTCTGCGCACCGCGTCGGGCGCGGCGCTCTGGGTCGATGCGCGCGTCGCGACCGTCGGCACCGAGCGTCTGTGGACTTTGCGCGACATCACCGCCGGCCACGAACTCGCGGCGCGCCCGCAGCACCTGTCGGAGCTGCTCGACATCGCGCAGGAGTTCGGTCGCCTGGGCGTGTGGGAGCGGCAGATCCCGTCCGGCCGGGGCCGCTGGGACCGCCACGTGTTCGGCTTCTGGGGCATGGAGCCGACCGACGAGACGCCGGACTACGCACGCGCGGCCTCGCACATTCACCCCGAGGACCAGCAGTCCTCGAACTACCTTGAGTCGACACGCCGCGCCGGCCGGTACTCGCACCGCTACCGCGTGCTGCAGCCCGATGGCAGCATCCGGCGGATCCATTCGCAGTGGGAGGTCAAGAACTCGCCCGAGGGCATTCCCGACCGCACCATCGGCATCATGGTGGACGACACCGAGGTCCACGAACTCGCGCGTTCGCTCGACAGCGCCACGACGCAGTTGCGCATCGCCGCCGAACTCGCCGACATCGTGCTCTGGCGCCACGACCTGAAGGCCGGCCGCGTGCACTACAACGAGCACGGCTTCAAGGTGCTGGGCATCCCCTACCGCAGCGCGGGCCTGTCGATCGCGGAGGCGCGCGCCTACACCCACCCGGACGACCAGCACAAGCTGGAGGCGTCGGCGGCGCAGGCGCTGCAGACCGACGGGCCGGTGGACGTCGAAACCCGCCACCGCTGGGCCGACGGCAGCTGGCGCTACATGCTGGTGCGCCGGGTCGTCGAGCGCGACGCGTCCGGCGAGCCACTGGCCTTCGTCGGCGTCTCGCTCGACGTGACC
The DNA here is from genome assembly GCA_025355545.1 of Rhizobacter sp. Lineage (GTDB taxonomy): Bacteria > Pseudomonadota > Gammaproteobacteria > Burkholderiales > Burkholderiaceae_C > LMDS01. The sequence continues at coordinate 15,200 of JANXZN010000256.1, read as the reverse complement.
CAGCAGGTCGAGCGTTCGCGCCGCGCCGAACAGCTCGCGCAACGCCTCGAAGCCGCGGCGCGTGCGGCGCGCGTGGGCATCTGGGCCACCGAGGTCGGCTCGATGCACAGCGAATGGAACGCGCAGATGTACGAGCTGTTCGACATGGTCGGCGCGCCCCGGGCGCCGATGCTCGCCGAGTGGATCGACGGCTGCGTCCACGCCGACGACCGCGCGCGCGTCGGCCACGCCACCCGCCAGTACCTGCGCGGCGGGCAGGGTGCGCTCGAGATCGAGTTCCGCATTCGCCGGCGCGACGCGACGATCCGCTGGATCGTGCTGCGCGCCGACATCGACCGCACCGACCTCGAAGCGCTGCGCGTGTTTGGCATCGGGATGGACGTGACCGACCGGCACGAGGCCCAGGCCGCGCTGCACACGATCAGCGAGCGGGCCGCGCTGATCGCGTGCCACGCCGGCATCGGCACCTGGGAGCTCGGCGGCTTCGAAGGCACCGCGCTGTGGGACGAGCAGATGTTCCGGCTGCGCGGCCTCGAGGCGCGCCCGTTCGCGCCCGACCGCGCCGAGCGCCTGGCGCTCACGCATCCCGACGATCGCCCGTTCAATCTCGACGGCCCTGCCCACCTCGACCTGGCCATGGCGCCGACGGCCTATGAGTTCCGGGTGCGCCTGCCGGACGGCAGCTATCGCTGGCTCGCCTCGCGTTCGGCGGCGCTGCGCGATGCGGACGGCAAGCTGCTCAGGCGCGTCGGCGTGAACTGGGATGTCACCGAAGCGAAGAACGCCGAGCTCGTGTGCCAGCAGGCGTTGCTGGCGGAGCGCGAAAGCCGGGCCAAGTCGCAGTTCCTGTCGCGCATGAGCCATGAACTGCGCACGCCCTTGAACGCGGTGCTCGGCTTCACGCAGCTGCTGCAGCTCGAGGCGCAGCAATTGCCGCCCAACGGCACCCGGGCCGAGCGGCTCGAACACATACGCGCCGCCGGCGAGCACCTGCTGACGCTGATCGACGACGTGCTCGACCTGTCGAGCCTGCAGGCCGGCACGCTCGAGCTCGACCTGCAGGCTGTGACCATCGCCGCCGCCGTGGGGCAGGCGCTGCCGCTGGTTGCCGAGCTCGCGGGCACGCTGCAGGTGGTCGTGCACCGCGGCGCGCTCGACGGCACCGTGCGCGCCGACCCGACCCGGCTGCGCCAGGTGCTGCTGAACCTGCTGACGAACGCGATCAAGTACAACCGCGCGGGTGGCCAAGTGATCGTCGACGCCGCCGTCGACGCCGGGCTCGTGCGGCTGCGCGTGCGCGACACCGGTCGCGGCCTGCGGCCCGAGCAGCTCGACCAGTTGTTCGAACCCTTCAACCGCCTCGGTGCCGAGGCAGATGGCATCGAAGGCTCGGGCATCGGCCTGACGATCGTCAAGGTGCTGGTCGAGGGCATGGGCGGACAGGTCAGCGTGTCCAGCGTGCCCGAGCGCGGCAGCGTGTTCGAGGTCACGCTGCCGTTGGTGCCGGCGGCCGAGGGCGCGGCGAGCGCGGCGCCGGTCTCGCGCGCCGCGGCGGCGCCGAAGGCACGCTCCGGGCAGCTGCTCTACATCGAGGACAACAGCGTCAACGTGCTGCTGGTCGAAGAGCTTGTGAAGAGCCTGTCGGGCCTGCGCATCGCTTCCGAGGCGACCGGCGCGGCCGGCGTCGCGCGCGCCCGCGCGCTGCACCCGGACCTGGTGCTGATCGACATGCAGCTGCCCGATTTCGACGGCTTCGAGGTGCTGCGCCAGATGCGCGCGCATCCCGAGACGGTGGGCATCCCGTGCATTGCGCTGTCGGCCAACGCGATGCCGGACGACATCGAACGCGGCCTGGCGGCGGGCTTCGACGACTACTGGACCAAGCCGATCAAGTTCAGACCGTTTCTGGACGCGCTCGACCGCCTGTTTCCGGTGTCAGCGGATCACTGAGCCTGCGGCACCAGGCCGCGCTGCCTGAGCATCGGCTCGACCGTCGGGCCGCGGCCGCGAAACGCCCGGTACGCGGCCGCCGGCTCGATCGAGTTGCCGGTCGAGTAGATGAACTCGCGCAGGCGCCGCGCCACGGCCGGGTCGAACGGGCTGCCGGCCTCCCTGAACGCGTCGTAGCCGTCGGCGTCGAGCACCTCGGCCCACAGGTAGACGTAGTAGCCCGCGGCATAGCCCGAGCCCGAGAACAGGTGCTGGAAGTGCGTCAGGCGGTGGTTCATGCCGACCACCGCCGGCGCGCCGATGCGCGCCAGCTCGGCGCGCTCGAATTCGACCACGTCGGGCGCTGCCGCATCGGTCAGCGCGTGCGCGGCCATGTCGACCAGCGCCGACGCGGTGTAGCGCACCGTCTCGTAGCCCTGATTGAACAGGCGCGCGTCGTGCAACTTCCCGATCAGCGCGTCGGGGATCGGCTCGTCGGTCAGGTAGTGCCTCGCGTGGCGCTTCAGCACCTCGGGCTCGGCCAGCCAGTGCTCGAAGATCTGCGACGGCAGCTCGACGAAATCGCGCAGCACGCTGGTGCCGGACACGCTCTCGTAGGTCACGTCCGAGAGCAGCCCGTGCAGGCCGTGGCCGAACTCGTGGAACAGCGTGGTCGCTTCGTCGAAGCTCAGCAGCGTCGGCTCGCCCGGCGCGCCCTTCGCGAAGTTGTTGTTGTTGATCACGATCGGCAGCGCGCGTTCGTCGCCGCCGGCACCGAGGTTGCGCGACTGCCGGCGGAACGAACTCATCCACGCGCCGCTGCGCTTGGTCGCGCGCGCGAAGTTGTCGTGCAGGAACACCCCGACGGCCGAGTCGTCGGCCGCGCGCACCTCGTAGATCTTCACGTCCGGGTGGTAGGCGCGCAGCTCGGGCCGCGCGACGAAGCGCACGCCGAACAGGCGCTGCGCGCAGTCGAACAGCGCCTCCACCATGCGCGTCAGCGGGAAGTAGGGCTTGACGACCGCCTCGTCGAGCTCGTAGCGCACCTGGCGCACCCTTTCGGCGTAGTAGCGCCAGTCCCAGGGTTCGAGCAGAGCCGCCTCGCCGCGCGACAGCGCGAGCGCCTGCAGCGCCTCGAGCTCTTCGGCGGCGCGCGCCTTCGCCGGTTCCCAGACCTGCGTCAGCAGCGCGGTCACGGCGTCCTGCCGGCCGGCCATCGTGTCGCTGAGCGCGTAGTCGGCATAGCTCGCGTAGCCGTGCAGCCGCGCCTGCTCGTTGCGCAGCGCGAGGATCTCGCGCGCGATCGGGCGATTGTCGTGCGCGCCGGCGTGTTCGCCGCGCGTCGTCCAGGCGCGCCAGGCCTGCTCGCGCAGGTCGCGACGCTCGGAGAAGGTCAGGAACGGCACGATGTGCGAGCGCGACAGGGTGACGAGCAGGCCATCCGTGATGCCGCGGTCGAGCGCCGCCTGCTTGGTCGCGGCGCGCACGAACTCGGGCAGCCCGGCGCCATCGGCCTCGCCGCGCAGCACCAGCCGGAAGCCCGATTCGTCGGCCAGCACGTTCTGGCCGAACTGCGTGGTCAGCTCGGCCAGCCGGCCCATGATCTGCGCGTAGCGCGTCTGCTCGGCCGCGCCGAGCTTCGCACCGGCGCGCACGAAGCCGAGGTGGAAGCGCTCGAGCACGCGCCGCTGCTCGGGCGACAGCACCAGCGCGTCGCGCTCGCGGTACAGGGCATCGATGCGCGCGAACAGCGCCTGGTGCATCGAGATCGCGCTGCGGTGCGCGGCGAGCACCGGCGCCAGGCGCATCTCTGCGGCCTGCAGTACCGGCGAGGTCTCGCTCGAGGCCAGGTTGTAGAACAGGTTCTCGAGGCGGTGCAGCAGCCGGCCGCTGCGGTCCAACGCGGCGATCGTGTTCTCGAAGTTCGGCGGCTGCGGGCCGGCGCCGATCGCGTCGACCTCGGCACGGTGCTGCTTCAGAGCCTCGTCGAAGGCGGGCTCGAAGTGCCCGGCCTGCACGGCCTCGAACGGGGGCAGGCCGAAGGGGGAGTTCCAGGGCTGCAGCAGGGGATTGCTCGTGGCAATCGTGGTGATGGGCATGGCGCGTCTCGAGGCGGGAAAGACGCTGATTTTAGAGGGTGGGCGCGGCCGCACGGTGTTGCAGGGAGAACGCGGCCGGTCGCCCCTGCCGGCCGTTCGTCACGCTCCCGACGCTTTATTTGCCCTTCCTGATCGCGATCTCGTCTTCCTCGAAATAGCGCCGGTTGATGCAGCCCTGGCCGAACGCGTCACGCTCGGTCTGGTTCGCATCGACGCGGGTGTTGAACGCGTCGACACGCTTCTGGTACTCGTCGATCTGCTTGTCGCGCGTCTGCACGGCGTCGTTGTAGCCGTCCACCGCCTCGGCGCTGGCGCGGTCGATGGTCTCGAGCTTGCCCTTCAGATCGTCGCTGCTGCGGGCGATGTCGGCCTTGAGGGTCGCGATCCCGGCCTGCTCATTCAGCATCGTCGCGTCTTCGTCCTTGACCTTCGCCTGATGCGCCAGGCAGGTGCGCAACTGCTCCTTCGTCAGGTAGGCGCCGGCCGCCTTGCCGGAACCGAAGCTCCCCTCCTTCCTGGCCGGCTTGTCGGCCGCGACCGCGAGCATGGCGGCGAGCAGGGGCAGGATCAGCAGCGTGCGGTTCAAGGTGCGCATGGCGAGTCGAAAGTGGTTCGTCGGCAAGGCCGGCATCATGCCACCGCTTCGCGCATCGTCACGAACTCCTCGGCGACGGTCGGGTGGATGCCGATCGTCGCGTCGAACACCGCCTTGGTCGCGCCCGCTTTCAGCGCGACCGCGAAACCCTGGATGGTCTCGCCGGCGTCGGCGCCGACCATGTGAAGCCCGACGACGCGGTCGGTCTGCGCGTCGACCACCAGTTTCATCAGCGTGCGCTCGGTGCTGCCCGACAGCGTGTGCCTCAGCGCCTTGAACTCGCTGCGAAAGACACGCACCGCGCCCAGGCGCTCGCGCGCCTGCGCCTCCGACATGCCGACCGTGCCGACGCTCGGGTGCGTGAACACCGTGGTCGGGATCAGCCCGTACTCGACCGTGCGCTTGCCGTCGCCGAACAGGTGATCGACCAGCGCCATCGCCTCGGCCAGCGCCACCGGCGTCAGGTGGATGCGGTCGATCACGTCGCCGATCGCATGGATGCCCGGCACATTGCTGCCGTAGTGAGCGTCGACCAGCACCGCGCCGTTTTCCGCGAGCCGCACGCCGGCTTCGGCCAGGCCGAGGCCGGCGGTGTTCGGGTCGCGGCCGGTCGCGTGCAGCACCTGGTCGGCGACCAGCGCGCTGCCGTCGCGCAGCGTCACGCGCAGCCGGCCACCTTCGCGCTCGATGCGCTCGACTTCGCAGCGCACGCGCAGGTCCACGCCCTTCTTGCGCATCTCGGCGGCGACGAAGTCGCTGACATCGGCATCGAAGCCGCGCAGCACCTGCGCGCCGCGGTACAGCTGCGTCACCTGCGCGCCCAGGCCGCGGAAGATCGACGCGAACTCGCAGGCGATGTAGCCGCCGCCGACCACCAACAGGTGCTGCGGGAAGACCGGCAGGTCGAAAATCTCGTTCGACGTGATCGCCAGTTCCGAGCCGGGGAACAGCGGCACGACCGGGTGCCCGCCGGTCGCGACCAGGATGTTCTTCGCGCGGAAGCGCCGCCCGCCGAGCTCGACCTCGTTCGCGCCGACCACGCGCGCGCGACCGCGCAGCACCTGCGCGCCGGCGCCGGTCAGCAGCTGCTCGTAGATCCCGTTCAGGCGCGTGATCTCGGCGGCACGGTTCGCCTTCAGCGCCGACCAGTCGAACACCGGCGCGTCGCCATGCCAGCCGAAACCGTGCGACTCCTCGAAGGCCTCGGCGTAGTGCGCCGCGAAGCTGTAGAGCTTTTTCGGAATGCAGCCGAGGTTCACGCAGGTGCCGCCCAGCGGCTTGTCGTCGCCGACCGCGACGCGTGCGCCGCGCTGCGCCGCCATGCGCGCGGCGCGCACGCCGCCGCTGCCGGCGCCGATCACGAACAGGTCGAATTCTTCTGAGGTCATGCGAAAAGCTCCCGGCGCAGGCTGCACGCCTTCTTCTGGTCGGCCCACTGTACGCGGCCCGACAGGCCGGGGCGACCGCGGCCGCGGCCGATCAGCGCAGCGCCTGCTCCAGCGCCTGGACCAGCAGCGCGTTGACGCCGCCGGCGTGCGCCGCGGCACGCTCGTGCAGCCGCCTGACGAGTTCGCCCGGCAGCTTGCACGCGAACGGCACCAGCCCGGCCGCGGCGTCGCGGCGGCGCTGCTCGCGTTTGTCGGTGGCTTCGGCCGCGCCCTGCGCGAAGCGGTCCGGCACGCCGGCGTTCTTCATGCGGCCGTCGAGCTTCTTCGCGAGGTTCTTGACGAGGTCGGTCTTCTTCATGCTCATGGGGGGTCTTTCGTTCGGGGTGTGCGGCGATTGTCGCCCGCGCGCCCTGTGGTCCAATCGGCCGCTCCTCACACGCACGCATCCCCGTCATGGCCCTCAAGGCGACCATCTACAAGGCCTCACTGCAGATCGCCGACATGGACCGCAGTGTCTACGTCGATCATGCGATGACGATCGCCCGCCATCCGTCCGAGACCGACGAGCGCATGATGATCCGCCTGCTCGCGCTGGCGCTGAACCTGCCGCCCGACGACCACCACGGCACGCTCGAGTTCGCGAAGGACCTGTGGGATGTCGACGAGCCCGCGCTCTGGCACAGGGACCTGACCGGCGAGATCAAGCATTGGGTCGAGGTCGGCCAGCCCGACGACAAGCGCCTGATGAAGGCGAGCGGCCGCGCCGACCGCGTCAGCGTCTACAGCTTCAGCCACAGCACGCCGATCTGGTGGGCCGGCCTGGCGACCAGGATCACGCGCGCCGGCAACATCGCGGTCTGGCAGGTCGATGCCGCACAAAGCGTGGCGCTGGCCGCGCTGGCGCAACGCAGCATGCAGCTGCAGCTGAGCGTGCAGGACGGCAGCGCCTGGGTCGGCGACGGCCGGCATTCCGTCGAGATCGCGCCAACCCGCTTGAACCCGGGCTGAGCGCGGCGGTGCGCCCGGGCGTCACAATCGCCCTGCCCGATCCCGCATCGCTGCCGCCATGAATCTGCACATCGAACACCGCCCCGAGCGCGGCCGCTTTCAGGCCGTCGTCGAGGGCCGGACCTGCGTCGCCGACTACCGCCTGGCCGACGGCGTGATGACGATCACGCACACCGAGGTCCCGCCGCCGCTCGAGGGTCGCGGCATTGCCGCCGAGCTGGTCCAGGCGCTGCTGGCCCATGCCCGCGCGCAGGGACTGAAGGTGCGGCCGCTGTGCTCGTACGCGCGCGCCTACATGCGCCGCCACCCCGCCACGACCAGCCTGCTGGCCTGAGTGCCGAGACCCGATGACCGAAACCGAAACGACCGACCCCTTCCTGTGGCTCGAGGACGTGCTCGGCGAGCGCGCGCTCGCCTGGGTGCGCGAGCGCAACGTGCAGTCACAGGCGCTGCTGCAGGCGCGCCCCGAGTTCGCGACCATCCGCGACGGCCTGCTCGAGATGCTGAATTCGCGCGAACGCATCCCGCAGGTCTCGCGCCGCGGCGAACACCTTTACAACCTGTGGCAGGACGAAGACCACCCGCGCGGCCTGTGGCGGCGCACGACCCTGGCGCAATACCGCCAGGCCGAGCCGGCCTGGGAGACGGTGCTCGACCTCGACGCGCTCGGCGCGGCCGAGGGCGAGAACTGGGTCTGGGGCGGCGCGGTCGGGTTGCCGCCCGCGCATGACCGGGTCCTCATGTCACTGTCGCGCGGCGGCGCCGATGCGACGGTGGTACGCGAGTTCGACACCGTCGCGAAGGCCTTCGTCGCGGGCGGCTTCGCGCTGCCCGAGGCCAAGTCCGAGGTCGACTGGATCGACGCCGACACGATCTACGTCGGCACCGATGTCGGCCCCGGGTCGCTGACGAATTCGGGCTATCCGCGCACGATCAGGCGCTGGGCGCGCGGCACGCCGCTCGACACCGCAACGACGGTGTTCGAGGTCGCGGCCGACGACATGACCGCACGCGCCTCGGTCGACGCGACGCCGGGCCACGAACGCACGCTGTTCGTGCGCGCGATCGACTTCTACCGGCGTCGGCGGTTCCTGCTCGAAGGCGCCGCGCTGCGCCCGATCGACGTTCCCGACGACGCCATGATCGAATTCTGGAACAGCGCCGGCGCGCCCGACGCCACGCTGCTGATCGAGCTGCGCAGCGACTGGACGCTCGGCGCGCAGGTCTTCCCGGGCGGCGCGCTGCTGGCCACCGACGCGGACGCCTTCCTGGCCGGCGAACGCCGCTTCGACGTGCTGTTCGCACCGACCGCGACGCGCGCGCTGGCCGGTCACACGACGACCCGCGAGCATGTCGTCGTCAACGTGCTCGACGACGTTGCGAGCCGGCTCGAGGAGTGGCACCGCACGCCGCAGGGCTTCGTGCGGCGCGAGATCGAAGCGCCCTTCCCGGGCACGCTGGCGGCCGCCAGCCTGCACGACCCGACGCGTGCCGACGACCCGCTGGCCGACCACTACCTGCTCGACTACAGCGATTTCCTGACCCCCGATGCGCTCTGGCTCGCACGTGCCGGCAGCGATGGGCGCGGAACGCTGAAGGCGCTGCCGCCGCGCTTCGATGCCACCGGCATGCAGGTGGACCAGTTCTTCGCGCGCAGCCCTGACGGCACGCGCGTGCCCTACTTCGTGGTCTGGCCGGCCGGCATCGACGCCGCGCGGCCCGCCGACGGCAGCACGCCGACGCTGCTCTACGGCTACGGCGGCTTCGAGATCGCCATGCAGCCCTGGTACGCGGCCGGCTATGGCCGCGGCTGGCTGGCGCGCGGCGGGGCGCTGGTGGTCGCGAACATCCGCGGCGGCGGCGAGTACGGCCCGGCCTGGCACCAGGCCGCGCTGAAGGCGCACAAGCAGCGCAGCTACGACGACTTCATCGCGGTCGCGCAGGACCTGATCGCGCGCCGCATCACCAGCCCGGCGCGCCTCGGCATCGAAGGCGGCAGCAACGGCGGGCTGCTGGTCGGTGCGGCCTTCACGCAGCGGCCGGAGCTGTTCGGCGCGGTCGTCTGCAGCGTGCCGCTGCTCGACATGCGGCGCTACCACCGGCTGCTCGCCGGCGCTTCGTGGATGGCCGAGTACGGCAACCCCGACCTGCCGGATGAATGGGCCTGGATCTCGCGCTACAGCCCGTACCAGAACCTGCAGGCCGCGGCGCGCTACCCCGAGGTGCTGTTCACCACCTCGACCCGCGACGACCGCGTCCACCCCGGCCACGCGCGCAAGATGGCGGCGAAGATGCTCGCGCTCGGCCACCCGGTGCTGTATTACGAGAACATCGAAGGCGGCCACGGCGGCGCCGCCGACAATGCGCAGCGCGCCCATGTGCAGGCACTCGAGATGAGCTACCTGTGGCACCGGCTCGGCGGCGCCGCGACCGGGACAACCGCGTTGCCGGCCGACGCGCAGGCGGTTCTCGACTACTGGTTCGGCGCCGAAGGCGACCCGGCGCGCGACTTCTGGTTCACCAAGCGCGAGGCCGCCGACCGCGAGATCGCACAGCGCTTCGGCCCGCTGATCGAGCGCGCGCTGCGCGGCGAGCTCGCCGACTGGGCGGCGCAGCCGCGCAGCGCGCTCGCGCAGATCCTGCTGCTCGACCAGTTCACCCGCAACGCCTTTCGCGACACGCCGCGCGCCTTCGCCGGCGACGCGCGCGCGCTGCGCGCCGCCACCGCGATGATCGGCGCGCGCCAGGACGCGGCGTTGCCGCCCCAGTGGCGCGCCTTCGTCTACATGCCCTTCGAGCACGCCGAGGACCTGGCCATGCAGGACGAGGCGGTGCGCCTGTTCACGCGCCTCGCCGCCGAGGCGCCCGCGCTGCAGCAAATGTTGGCCTACGCCCAAAAGCACCGGGAGGTTGTGGATCGCTTCGGCCGCTTCCCGCACCGCAACGCGATACTGGGCCGACAATCCACCGCCGAGGAAGCGGCCTTTCTGCGCGAGCCGGGTTCGCGCTTCTGACGCGCGCGGTCGCTTCCCGCGTACCCGCGATCCGTGGCAGCCAGGGCGATCGAACCGATTCGTTACACCGAACCGAAGGAGCGCAGTGCCGAGTTGCTGCGCGTGGCCCTCGGCCAAATGGGCCGCCACAAAGCGGCGTTCAACCCGGTTACGTTCACGCTCTGGTACGAGTACGCGGCCGGCATCAACCCGGCCTTGCATGCGGCGGTCGAGCAGCGCTTGCAGGACAACGCACCGTTCGGCGACACGGTGGTCGCGGGGCTCTACCAGGAGCACATCGTTCCGCCCGACGCCGCGGCGGTGCAGCGCATCGGCGGCGAACTGCAGCGCGTGATGACCGGCCTCGCCAGCAGCAGTCGCAGACCGGCACGCGCGCGCATCGCTTCGGCGCGCAGCTCGACGACCTGTCGGCCGCGCTGCGATCCAGCGACACCACCGCGCTGTCGCCGCAGCTCGACGAAGCACTCGCCGGCAGCGTCGAGATGAAGAACTCGGCCGACGCGTTGCAGCAGCAGGTCAGCGCCGGCCAGAGCGAGATCGCCCGGCTGCGCACCGACCTCGACCGCGCCCGCGGCGAAGCGCTGCTCGACCCGCTGACCAGCATCCTGAACCGCAAGGGCTTCGACCAGAGACTTGCCGCGCTGCTGCAGCAGCCGGCGGCAGCCGGCCGGCAGCACTGCCTGGTGATGCTCGACATCGACCACTTCAAGCAGGTCAACGACGCGCACGGCCACGTGATGGGCGACCGCGTGATCCAGGGCCTGGGCGAGATCCTGCGCCTGGCCGTGACCGACCCCGAGCACGCCGCGGCGCGCTACGGCGGCGAGGAGTTCGCGATCGTGCTGCCGCACAGCACACTGGCCGACGCCGCGCGCCTGGCCGGGCAGGTGCGGCTGCGCGCCAGGGCGATGAAGATCCGCAACCGCAGCACGCAGCAGGTGCTGTTCACGGTGACGATCTCGGGCGGGGTGGCCGCGCTGCGCCCGGGCGACGACGCGCAGGCGCTGATCGCGCGCGCCGACGCCGCGCTGTACCAGTCGAAGAACGGCGGGCGCGACCGCATCAGCTGCGCCTGAGGCCGGCGCCGCAACGTCTTCAGCCGGTGAGCCGGCCGTGCTTGAGCCGCAGCACGCGGCCGCAGCGCGCGGCCAGCGACTCGTCGTGGGTGACGACGACGAAGGCCATGCCCCGGCCGAGCGCGAGGTTCAGCATCAGCTCGAACACGCCGTCGGCGGTTTCGCGGTCAAGGTTGCCGGTCGGCTCGTCGGCGAGCACGCAGGCCGGGCCGCCGGCGAGCGCGCGTGCGATCGCGACCCGCTGGCGTTCGCCGCCCGAGAGCTGCGAGGGCCGGTGCTGCACGCGCTCGGCAAGGCCCACCTGCGCCAGCACCGCCGCGGCGCGCGCGCGCGCTTCGGGCTTGGCCTCGCGCCGGATGCGCAGCGGCATCGCAACGTTGTCGAGCGCGCTGAACTCGGGCAGCAGGTGGTGGAACTGGTAGATGAAGCCGAGCTGGCGGTTGCGCCACTCGCCCTGCTCGGTCGCGCTCATGTCGGTGAAGGCGCGGCCGGCGAGCTCGACCGTGCCGGCGGTCGGCGCCTCCAGCCCGCCCATCAGGTGCAGCAGCGTGCTCTTGCCCGAACCCGACGCGCCGACGATCGCGATCGTCTCGCCGCGCTTCACGCTCAGGTCGACGCCCTGCAGCACGTGCACGTCGAGCGCCGCGTCGCCGCTGCCCTCGGTGAAGCGCTTGTGCAGGCCACTGGCCTGGATCACGACCTCATTCATAGCGCAGGGCTTCCGCGGGTTGGACGCGGCTGGCGCGCCAGCTCGGGTAGAGCGTCGCGAGGAACGCCAGCAGCAGCGAGATCAGCACGACCGGCACGATGTCGGCGGCCTGGGGGTCGCTGGGCATGCGGCTGATCAGGTACACGCTCGATGGCAGGAAGGCGACGCGCAGCAGCGCCTCCAGGCCGGCCACCAGCGGGCCGACGTTGAAGGCGATCAGCAGCCCGACCAGCAGGCCGGCGAGCGTGCCGATGAGGCCCGCGAGCGCGCCCTGCACCATGAAGATGGCCATCACCGAGCGCGGGCTCGCGCCCAGGGTGCGCAGGATCGCAATGTCGGCCTGCTTGTCGGTGACCGTCATCACCAGCGTCGAGACCAGGTTGAAGGCCGCCACCGCGACGATCGCGGTCAGGATGATGAACATCAGGCGCTTCTCGAGCTCGACCGCCGAGAACCAGTTGCTGTTGGTGCGCGTCCAGTCGCGCACCGCGTAGGCTGCGCCGAGGGCGTCCTGCAGCTGGCTGCCGACGCGGCGTGCCTCGTTCTGGCTCTTCAGCTTGAGTTGCACGCCGGTCGGGCCCCCGGTGCGGAACAACTTCGCCGCGTCGTCGAGCTGCACCAGCGCCAGCGTGCTGTCGTACTCGTAGTGGCCGGCGTTGAACACACCGACGACCGTGAGCTGGCGCAGCCGCGGCACCACGCCGGCCGGCGTCACCTGCCCGCCCGGCAGTACGACGGTGACCTTGTCGCCCTCGCGCACGCCGAGCGAGCGCGCGAGTTCGATGCCGAGCACGACGTTCCACTCGCCCGGCACGAGCCGCTCGAGCACCGTGTCCTTCAGCTGCGCGGCGACTTCGGTGACGCTGGCTTCGTCGTTGGGCGAAATGCCGCGCACGACCACGCCGCGCAGGTCGTCGCCACGCGCCATCAGCGCCTGCGCCGCGACGAACGGCGCCGCGCCGATGACCTCGGCGCCGGCGCCGGGCACGGCCCGAATCTGCGCGACGGTCGCCTGCCAGTCGGGCAGCGCGTTGCCGTCGGCGCTCAGCACCTCGACGTGCGGGATCACCGAGAGCATCCGGTCCTGCACTTCCTTGCGGAAGCCGTTCATCACCGACAGCACGACGATCAGCACCGCCACGCCGAGGGCGATGCCGAGCATCGACACGCAGGAGATGAACGAGATGAATCCGTTGCGGCGGCCACTGCGGCCGGCGCGGGTGTAGCGCCAGCCGATCTGCAACTCGTAGGGCCAGTTCATGGGGAGGCGATGCTACAGGACGCCATGCGGCGTTCGACGCGCCGAGCGCGCGCGAGGCGATCGGGGCGGGCCGGATAATCGGCGCCATGCAGCTGCTGATTCCCTTCGCGTCGGGCCTGTCCGATGCCGCGTCGCCGGTGCTGCGCGATCTGGCGCTGCCGAACCTGACGCAGCTGCTGCGGCGGCTCACGCCGATGCAGCGCGACGAGGCCGACGCCTACACCTTGTCGCCACCCCACGAACGCGCCCTCGCCGCCGCCGCCGGCTGGCACGCCGCCGACGGTTGCCTGCCGTTCGCCGCGCAGGCCGCCGCGGCCGACGGCCTCGAGGTCGGTGAGCTCGCCTGGGGCCTGGTCACGCCGGCGCACTGGCATGTCGGCCGCGACCACGTGACGCTGGTCGACCCGGCCGCACTCGAGCTGACCGACGCGGAATCGCGCGCCGCATTCGAGGCGGTGCGCGGGCTGTTCGAGAGCGAGGGCTTCGGCTTCGCGTGGGGCGCGGCCTCGCGCTGGTACGCGGTGCACGAGAGCCTGTCCGAGCTGCCCTGCGCGTCGCTGGACCGCGTGATCGGCCGCAACGTCGAACTCTGGATGCGCGGCAGCGCGGCGCGCAGCGCCGCCGCCCGGCGCATACGCCGGCTGCAGAGCGAACTGCAGCTGCTGCTCTACCCGCACGCGCTGAACGGGGAACGCGAGCAAAGCGGCGCGCTGCCCCTGAACTCGTTCTGGCTCAGCGGCTGCGGCCGGCGCCAGCCCGACGCCGTGGCGCCGACCATCGTCAACGACACGCTGCGCGCGCCGCTGCTCGCCGCCGACTGGGCCGCGTGGGCCGAGGCCTGGCGCGCGCTCGACGCCGGCGATCTGGCCGAGTTGCTCGCCGCCGTGCGCGCCGATCGCGCCTGCGCGCTGACGCTTTGCGGCGAGCGCAGCGCGCAGCGCTTCGAGAACGCGCCGCGTGCGCTTCGGCAACGGCTGCTCGCGCGCTGGCAGGCCGTCGCGCCGCACACCGTGCTGGAGGCGCTCTGATGACCGACCCCGCAGCGCCGACGATCCGCCTGCGCGACGCGCCGCCGCGTGCCGTCTGGGCGCTCGAGCAGGCCGGCGTGCCGCCGCTGCTGGCGCGGCTGTTCGCCGGCCGCGGTGTGCGTGCGGTCGACGAACTCGACGACGGCCTCGCGCGCCTGCTGCCGCCGGCCGGTCTGTTGGGTGTGCAGGCGGCCGCGCGCTTTCTGGCCGATGCGATCGCGAAGCAGCAGCGCGTCTGCGTCGTCGCCGACTACGATTGCGACGGCGCGACTGCCTGCGCGGTCGCGCTGCGCGGCCTGCGCCTGCTCGGCGCCGCACCCGACACGCTGCACTACGTCGTGCCCGACCGCGCGGTGCACGGCTACGGGCTGACGCCGGCGATCGTCGACCTCGCACGCGTGAAGCGGCCCGATGTGCTGCTCACGGTCGACAACGGCATCGCGAGTCTTCAGGGCGTGGCGCATGCGCGCGCGCTCGGCATCGCGGTGCTGGTGACCGACCACCACCTGCCGGCGCGCATCGACGATCTCGTGGTGCTGCCCGACGCGAACGTGATCGTGAACCCGAACCAGCCGGGCTGCGGCTTCGCGAGCAAGAACCTCGCCGGCGTCGGCGTGATCTTCTATGTGCTGCTCGCGCTGCGCGCCGAACTGCGCGAGCGCGGCGTGTTCGGCACGCACTCGGCCGCGGCCGCGAACGCGGGCGACTCCGTGCCCGCACAGCCAAGGCTCGACGCGCTGCTCGACCTGGTCGCGCTCGGCACCGTCGCCGACGTGGTCCGACTCGACGCCAACAACCGGCGCCTGGTCGCGCAGGGCCTGCGCCGCATCCGCGCCGGGCAGATGCAGCCGGGCGTGGCCGCGCTGTTCAGCGCTGCCGGGCGCGATGCGCGGCGCGCGAGCGGCTTCGACTTCGGCTTCGCGCTCGGGCCGCGCATCAATGCCGCCGGGCGGCTGTCGGACATGACGCTCGGCATCGAGTGCCTGCTGACCGACGACGCGGCGCGCGCCGCCGAACTCGCGCAACTGCTCGACACGATCAACCGCGCGCGCCGCGAGGTCGAGTCCGGCATGCGCGAGCAGGCCGAGGCGAT
>JANXZN010000085.1 GCA_025355545.1 Rhizobacter sp. | reverse complement strand
GGCAACAGCACTACGAAGAGCAGCAGCACCAGCGCAGCGTCGCCGCACTGAAACGCCGCGCCGCCGCGCTCGGCTTCGAGATCAAACTGTCCTCAGTGCCGGCATGAAGACCCAGCCCCCGTTACTGTTTCTTGAGAGGAGCCCGAAAGTCGCCGGCCCGCGGTGGATCGGGTCGGCGCCCTCGCCGCCGGGCCTGCGTTAAGCTCGGCTGCCGCCGCAGCGATGCGCGACCCGCCCATGAGCGTAGACCCGACCCCAATGATTCCGCCCGTCGCCCGGCTCGCACCGACCGAGCACGACGCCTTGCCCGCCGGCACGCGCTTCGGCGAGTTCGAGATTCTCCACGTGCTCGGCGTCGGCGGCTTCGGCATCGTCTACCTCGCACAGGACCACTCGCTCGAGCGCCAGGTCGCGCTGAAGGAGTACATGCCGGCGATGCTGGCCGCGCGTGGCAGCGGCGCGATGATCACGATCCGCGCGCGCTCCTTCGCCGAGACCTACGCGAACGGGCTGCGCTCCTTCGTCAACGAGGCGCGGCTGCTGGCGCGCTTCGACCACGCGTCGCTGGTCAAGGTGTATCGCGTCTGGGAGGACAACGGCACCGCCTACATGGTGATGCCCTACCTGGCCGGCCGAACCTTGCGCGACGCGCGCCGCGCGATGGCCGCCGCGCCCGACGAAGCCTGGCTGCGCGGCATGCTCGCGCCCGTGCTCGACGCGCTCGAGCAGCTGCATCGCGAAGGCGTGTTCCACCGCGACATCGCGCCCGACAACATCCTGCTGCCGCTCGAGGGGCCGCCGATCCTGCTCGACTTCGGCGCGGCGCGGCGCGTCATCGGCGACCACACACAGTCGCTGACCGCGGTCCTGAAGCCGAGCTACGCGCCGATCGAGCAGTACGCCGAGATGGCCGCAATGCGCCAGGGCCCGTGGACCGACATCTACGCGCTCGGCGCGGTGCTGCACTACCTGCTGTTCGGCGCGCCGCCGGCGCCGGCGACGGCGCGCGCGCTGCAGCCCGACGCCGAACCGATCGAGCAGCGCCGCGTCGCCGGCGTGTCGCCGCGGTTCATCGCCGCGGTCGGCTGGATGCTCGGCGTGCGACCCTCGGCGCGGCCGCAGAGCGTGGCCGCGCTGCGCGCCGCGCTGGCCGGCGAGCAGCCGATCCCGGCGCCGCTGCGCGACGAGCCGACGCCGCCCTTCGATCCCGCACGCGCGGCGATCGACGCGGCGGCGCGGCCCCACGCCGGGCGCTCGCCGATCGACCGCGCGCAGCAGACCACCGCGCCGGCCATCGCGACCGCGCACTGGCCGACCGAGCCGGCGACCCACCCGCCGCCGGCCGCAGCGGCGCCGGCCGCGACGCCGATGCGCTCGACCCCGCCGGGCACGCTGCCGCCGGTCTCGATGCCGGCGCCGCACGAGATGCCGCTGCCCGCCGAGCCGAGCCCCGCGGCCGTCGTGCCGGCGTCGAGGCCAGGGTCAACGCCGGCGCGCCGCGCGCCGATGCTCGCCGCACTGGTCGGCGCGGTGGCCCTCGCGGCCATCGTGCTATGGCAGTTCGTCGGCGTGGTCAACGGCACGCGATCGGGCGCGCCGACCCGGGCTGCGGTCAGTGCCGCGCCGGTGGCATTGGTGCGGGCCGCCCCCGCCGATCCGAGCCCGCCGAGGGTCGCGTCGCCGCCTGCCGAGTCGACCGCCACCGAGGCCGAATTCGACGCCGCAGCCGCCGCCAGCGGGGAACGCCCGAGCGGTGTCAGAACGGCGGCGCCGAGCCCGCCGAGCCGCACGCGGCCGGTCGTCGTCGCCGGCCCGTCGAGTGCGCGCGCGGCCTGCAGCGCGCACAGCTTCCTTGCGTTCGCGATCTGCGTCGATCGCGAGTGCGAGCAGCGGCGCTTTCGCAACAGCCCGGACTGCGCGCGGATTCTCGAGGACAAGCGGCGTCGCGCGCAGCGCTGAGGCCGTGCCGACGCGACAGTGATACCGTCGCGGCGTGAATTCCAACCCCGATCCTTCCGCGTTGGCCTGGGCGCGGCCGCTGAGCGAGGCGCCGGACCTCGCCGGGCGTGCCGTCGACCTGCTGCGCACGCCCGGCGCGCTGCTGAACCTGGCGCCGGACGAAGCGGCCAGCGTCGTCGCGCAGATGCGGCTGGTCCACTTCGGGCCCGGCGTCACGCTGTTCCGCGAGGGCGACGGCATGCTGCTGGACCACATGCTGCTGCTGCTCGAGGGCGAGGTCTCGATCGACATGGCGGCGACCGGGCACGCCGACTCGGTCGCGATCTCGGTGGTCGGCCCGGGCAGCGTGATCGGCGAGATGGCGCTGCTCGACGGCGCGCCGCGCTCGGCCAGCTGCACCACGGTGTCGGCGGTGCAGGCGGCAGGGTTGTCGCGCAAGGGGCTGGAAGCGCTGATCGACCAGCAGCCGCGAACCGCTGCGAAGCTGCTCGTCGGCCTGGGCGCGCGCACCGCCGAGCGGCTGCGCGCGCTCGGCGACCAGCTGCAGATGTACGCGGCGCTGGTCGAGGATCAGCAGCGCACGATCGAGCGCTTGCGCGGGGCAGGGTCGGGGCGGCTTTGATCGGCGTGACCGCGTCGGCAGCGCGGTGCCTCAATCGTGGATCGACGACAGGAACGTTGCGGCTGCGGCAGCGAGGCCCGTGCCGGCGGCCCGGCGCTTCAGCCCGGGCTCGAATGCCGCTTGCGCACCGGCAGCGGCGCTCGCAGCCGGATCAGCGTGTGCTGCAGGATCTTCGCGTCCGAGCTGGCGCGGTGGCGCGGCAGCCGCATCTCGGTGGTGATCTGCTGCTTGATCACGCTCCAGAACGCGGCTTCCCGATCGCTCAGCAGCGCGCGCAGGGTCTCGAGCCGGAACGACGGCTGCAGCCCCGCCGCGTCGAACAGCACGCTGAGCCAGACGTAGTCGTGGGCCCAGCCGTCGCAGTACACGGTCAGGCCGTTCAGGCGCTGGTTGAGCTGCATCGCGACCTCGGTCACGTCGCGGCCGTGGCGGACCACGGTCGCCAGCGCAATGCGGTGCACGCGCTCGGCGGCCGGGTCCCAGTGCGTCCAGGTCGGGATCGGGCGGATCAGGCTGCAGTAGCTCTGGCCGTCGGGCAGCACGAAGCCGACCTCGATCGGGTAGCTGTCGTGGCCGAAGCCCGAGGCCTCGATGTCCAGCACCGCCGGCGCATCGGGCGCCGCCGCGGTGTCGGCGGAGGGCGTGGCGCTGACCATGGCGAGAGCATAGGCGCGCGTCGGCCCGCCGGCTGTGTGAACCAACACCGGGTTTGGGGGTCTTCTCGGCGGATGCGCGACGCGCGTCGCGCGCGCGGCATCGACCATCGGGTTCCCGCCGTTGGAGCGGCTGCGCTATACATTCGGCTTCGTCGGCCGAGCCCTGCCGATTCATTCCGTGGAGACACTGTGAACCCGAACGCCGTCGCACCCGCCGCCACCCGCCCGCACCACAAGATCTGGCCGAAACGGCTGCCGCGGGAACTGGTGGTGCCGCAGACCACGCTGTGGTTCAACCTCGAGGTCGCGGCGGCACGCTTCCCCGACAAGCCGGCCTACCTGTTCTTCGGCCAGCCGCTGAGCTTCGGCGAACTGAAGGCGCAGGCCTTGCAAATAGCCGGCTGGCTGCAGAGCGTGGGCGTCAAGACCGGCGAGCGCGTCGCGATCTTCATGCAGAACTGCCCGCAGTACGCGGCCGCGTGCTACGGCATCCTGCGCGCCAACGCGGTTGTGGTGCCGGTCAATCCGATGAACCGCGTCGAGGAGTTCAAGCACTTCATCACCGATCCGCAGACCCGGGTCGTGATCTGCACCGCCGACCTGGCCGGCATCGTCGCGAGCGCGAACGCGGCCGTGCCGCAAGCGCAGCGAGTCGCGCAGGTGCTGGTCACACGCTTCACCGATGCGATGCCCGTCGGCGCGATCGCCCCCGACGACGCGCCGCCGCCGGCAATGGACGCCTGGCTGCGCAGCGACCCCGAGTTGCCGCTCGGCTGCTCGCGCTGGACCGAGGTGCTGGCGCGCCAGCTCGCGCCGGGCCCGCACACCGCGCAGCCCGACGACCTGGCGCTGCTGCCCTACACCTCGGGCACGACCGGGCTGCCGAAGGGCTGCATGCACACGCACCGCAGCTTGATGTCCAACTCGGTCGGCGGCGGGCAATGGAGCCACGCCAGCCCCGAGACCGTGAGCCTGGCGGTGGTGCCGATGTTCCACATCACCGGGATGATGTACGGCGTGGTCGGCAACGTCTACATCGGCAGCACCAGCGTGCTGATGCCGCGCTGGGATCGCGAGCTCGCCGGGCGTCTGATCTCGAAGTACAGGGTCACGCACTGGACCTGCATCCCGACGATGATCATCGACCTGTTCGGCAGCCCGAACTACCGCAGCTTCGACCTCACCAGCCTGGCCTACCTCAGCGGCGGCGGCGCGGCGATGCCGCAGGCGGTGGCGCGGCGCCTGCTCGACGAATTCGGCCTGAGCTTCGCCGAGGGCTACGGCCTGACCGAAACCGCCGCCCCCACGCACGCGAACCCGCCCGAGCGCGCGAAACTGCAGTGCCTGGGCATTCCGATCTTCGGCGTCGATTCACGCGTCGTGGATCCACTCACATTGCAGGAATTGCCGGCCGGCGAGGTCGGCGAGATCATCAGCCGCGGGCCGATGCTGTTCAAGGGCTACTGGGGCCACCCCGAGGCGACCCGGGAGGCCTTCATCGAGTTCGACGGCCACACCTTCTTCCGCACCGGCGACCTCGGCCGCATGGACGAGGAAGGCTACTTCTTCATGACCGACCGCCTGAAGCGCATGATCAACGCGAGCGGCTACAAGATCTGGCCGGCCGAGGTCGAGATGCTGCTGTACAAGCACCCGGCGGTGCAGGAGGCCTGCATCATCGCGGCGCGCGACGCCTACCGCGGCGAGACGGTCAAGGCGGTGGTCGTGCTGCGCGCCGAGGCGAAGGGCAAGACCACGGCCGAGGACATCACCAACTGGGCGCGCGACAACATGGCCGCGTACAAGGTGCCCAAGCTCGTGCAGTTCGTCGACGCGCTGCCCAAGTCGGGCTCGGGCAAGGTGATGTGGCGGCTGCTGCAGGATCAGGAAGCCGCTGCATGAAGAGCTTCGTGCGCAGCGGCTCGGCCGAGTTGTGCGTCGAGGACACCGGCGGCAGCGCGGCGCCGGTCGTGTGCCTGCACGCGGGCGTCACCGACCGGCGGCTGTGGGGGCCGCAGGTCGAGGCGCTGCGCGCCACGCAGCGCGTGGTCACCTACGACCGGCGCGGCTTCGGCGAGACCCGGCTGCCGCCGCAGCACGCGGCGCGCGAGGCGTATTCGCATGTGGCCGATCTGCTGGCTGTGCTCGACACGCTGCTGATCGACCGGGCCGTGCTGATGGGCTGCTCGCAGGGCGGCCGGATCGCGATCGACATGGCGCTGGCGCACCCGGAACGCGTGCGCGCGCTGGTGCTGGTGGCGTCCGCGGTGAGCGGCGCGCCCGAGGTCGACGACCCGTATCCGCCGCTGATTCAGGCGCGCGTCGAAGCCTACGAAGCGGCCGAGCGGTGCGGCGATCAGGCCGCGCTGAACGAGCTCGATGCGCAGTTCTGGCTCGACGGCCCCGAGCAGCCGAGCGGGCGCGTCGGCGGCGCGTTGCGCGAGCTGTTCCTGGCGATGAACGCGATCCCGCTCGCGAGCGGCTCGCCGGGCGACGAGATCGCCGCGCCCCCGGCCTGGGAGCGGCTCGAGGAGATCCCGGTGCCGACGCTGGTCGTGTGGGGCACGCTCGATTTCGCGCCGCTGGGCGCACGCATGCACGAGATCGTGCAGCGCATCCCGCAGGTCGCCTCGGTCGTGATGGACGGCGTCGCGCACCTGCCGGGGCTGGAGAAGCCGGCGGAATTCAACCGCGCGCTGCGGGCATTCCTCGCATCGCTGCCGCCCGAAGCCGCCGCCGCGCCGTGAGCGACAACTTGCCCGCTCTGCCGCTGGCGCCGGGGATTCGCGCGCGCGTCGTCGACAACCACAACGGGCTGCGCATGCACGTGCTCGAGGCCGGCGAGCCGGGCCGGCCCTGCCTGCTGTTGCTGCACGGCTTCCCCGAGCTCGCCTACAGCTGGCGCAAGCTGATGCTGCCGCTCGCGCAGGCCGGCTTCCACGTGATCGCGCCCGACCAGCGCGGCTACGGCCGCACCACCGGCTGGGACGCCGACTACGACGGCGATCTGGCGTCGTTCCGCCTGCAGAACCTGGCGACCGATGCGCTCGGGCTCGTCGCAGCCATCGGCCACGCTTCGGTGGCCGCGGTCGTCGGCCACGACTTCGGTTCGCCGGTCGCGGCCTGTTGCGCGCTCGCGCGGCCCGACGTGTTCCGCCGCGTCGTGCTGATGAGCGCGCCGTTCGGCGGCGTGCCGGCGTTCCCGTTCGACACCGCGAACACGCCGCTGGCCGCGGCGACCGCGCTGCCGGCCGATCTGCACGCCGAGCTGGCCCGGCTGCCGCGGCCGCGCAAGCACTACCAGTGGTACTACTCGGAGCGTGGCGCTGCCGCCGAGATGCGCCACTGCCCGCAGGGGCTGCAGGCGTTCCTGCGCGCCTACTACCACTTCAAGAGCGCCGACTGGCCCGGCAACCAGCCGTTCGCGCTGAGCGCGCGCAGCGCGGCCGAACTCGCGAAGCTGCCCGACTACTACGTGATGGATCTGCACAAGGGCATGAGCGAGACGGTCGCGCCGCAGATGCCGACGCCGGCGCAGGTCGCGGCCTGCCGCTGGCTGCCCGACGACGAACTCGCGGTCTACGCCGCCGAGTTCGCGCGCACTGGTTTCCAGGGCGGGCTGCAGTGGTACCGCTGCCAGACCGACGGAAGGTCCAGCGCCGACCTGCGGCTCTTCGCCGGGTCCCACATCGACGTGCCCGCGTGCTTCATCGCCGGCCGCAGCGACTGGGGCCCGTGGCAGTCCCCGGGCGCACTGCAGGGCATGCAGGCCGAAGCCTGCGCGCAGTGGCGGGGCTGCCACTGGGTCGAGGCGGCAGGCCACTGGGTGCAGCAGGAGCAGCCGGCCGAGGTAGAGCGGCTCCTGCTGCAATTCCTGGCCGCGCGCTGAGCGCTGCGGCGCTCAGGCCGGCTGGGTGCTGCGCAAGATGCCCAACACCGACGCGAGCGCGGCGCGTGCGGCGGCGTCGGCAGGTTCGGCCAGGTGGCTGAACAGGTCCTTCGGGTTCGCGCCCGGCGGCACCAGCGCCACGTCGTCGCCGGCGCCGCGTGCCAGCGCGAGCTCGTAGACGTAGCGCAGCGCCGAGTAGTCCTCGAGCGCGAAGCCGACCGAATCGAACACCGTCACCTGGTCGGTGTGCTCGCGGCCCGCGGCGCTGCCCGACAGCACGCGCCACAGCTCGGTGACCGGGAAGTCGGCCGGCAGCTGCTGGATGTCGCCTTCGATGCGCGTCTGCGGCTCGTACTCGACGATCACGCGGGCGCGCCGCAGCACCTCGGCGTGCAGCTCGGTCTTGCCGGGGCAATCGCCGCCGATGGCGTTGATGTGCATGCCGGGCTCGATCATGTCGGGCGTCAGGATCGTCGCCAGCGTCTTGTCGGCGGTGACGGTGGTGACGATCTGCGCGCCGCGCACCGCCGCGGCCGTCGACGCGGCGCGGATCACGCGCAGCCCCGGTGTCGCGGCGAGGTTGCGCACCAGCTTGTCGGTCGCGGCCGGATCGACATCGAACACGCGGATCTCGTCGACGCCGAGCAAGGTGTGAAAGGCCAGCGCCTGGAACTCGCTCTGCGCGCCGTTGCCGATCAGCGCCATGCGGCGGCTGCCCGGGTTCGCGAGCTCGCGCGCGACCAGCGCCGACGTGGCCGCAGTGCGCAGCGCGGTCGTCAGCGTCAGCTCCGACAGCAGCAGCGGGTAGCCGGTGTCGACCTCGGCGAGCACGCCGAAGGCCATCACCGTGAACAGGCCGCGGCCGGTGTTGCTGGGGTGGCCGTTGACGTACTTGAACGCGAAGCGCTGCGCGTCGGCGACCGGCATCAGTTCGATCACGCCGCCGGGCGAGTGGCAGGCCAGGCGCGCGGACTTGTCGAACTCGCTCCAGCGCAGGTAGTCGTCGCGGATCGCCTGCGCGAGTTCGGTCAGGAAGCGTGGCACCCCGACCTCGCGCACCAGGCGCGACATGGCGGGAACGTCGAGAAAGCGGGTCATGAAAAGTCTCCGGTATCGGCAGCATCTTCGCGCGCTTCTCGGCCAACGAAAAGACAGCAACCTGTTCGATATGATCGGCTCTTGAGTCAACTTGTTCAGGAGCTGTGAGCAATATGAACAATCTCGACGACACCGACCGCGAACTCCTCGCCCTGTTGCGGCACGACGCGCGCCTGCCGGTGGCCACGCTGGCGAGCAAGCTGAAGGTCGCGCGCGGCACCGTGCAGAACCGCATGAAGCGGCTTGAGCGCGACGGCGTGATCGTCGGCTACACGGTGCGCGTGAAGCCGCAGGCCGAGGCGCACCGCATCCGCGCGCTGATGACGATCGTGGTCGAAGGCAACCGCGGCGCCGAGGTGCTGAAGGCGCTGCGCGGTCACCCGAACGTGACCGGGCTGCACAGCACCAACGGCCGCTGGGATCTCATCGCCGAGCTGCGCGCCGATTCGCTCGAAGCCTTCGACCGCGCGCTCGGCAACATCCGCTTGATCGCCGGTATCGCCAGCACCGAGACGAGCCTGCTGCTGTCGACGCACAAGGTCTGAGCAGCCGCGCCGGGCCGGGTATTTCCCCGGCGCCGCGCGGCACGATCCGCCTTAGATTCGTCCCTCGCATGACCCCGACCTCGCCCACCGCACTCGCCGAGCGTTTCGACCTGCGCCACCTGAGCGACGCCTTTTACGACGATCCGTTCCCGACCTACCACGCGCTGCGCGAGCACGCGCCGGTCAGGCGCATGCCCGACGGCAGCGTGTTCCTGACGCGCTACGCCGACATCGTCGCGGTCTACAAGGACCCGAAGACCTTCAGCTCCGACAAGCACGAGGAGTTCGGGCCGAAGTACGGCCTGGACTCGGCGCTGTTCGAGCACCACACGACCAGCCTCGTCTTCAACGACCCGCCGCTGCACACCCGCGTTCGGCGCCTGCTCGCCGGCGCGCTGACGCCGCGCCACATCGGGGCGATGGAGGACGGCCTGGTGCGCCTCGTCGACGGCCTGCTCGATGCGATGCAGGCGCGCGCGCAGCGCGGTGAGGCGGTCGACCTGATCGAGGCGTTCGCTGCAGCCATTCCGGTCGAGATCATCGGCAACCTGCTCGGCGTGCCGCACGCCGAGCGCGGCCCGCTGCGCGACTGGTCGCTGGCGATCCTCGGCGCCCTCGAGCCGGCGCTGAGCGATGCGATGCACACACGCGGCAACGCCGCGGTGCGCGACATGCTGATCTACCTCGAAGGCCTGGTCGAGCGTCGCGCCCATGCGCCGGGCGACCCCGAGACCGACGTGCTGACGCGGCTGATCCAGGGCGAGGTGAGCACCACCGAACGCGCGGCCGACGGCGCGACCGAGCGGCTGCTCGCGAAGGAGCTGCTGCACAACTGCATCTTCCTGCTCAACGCCGGCCATGAGACTACGACCAACCTGATCGGCAACGGCTTGAAGTGCCTGCTCGACGCCCCCGAGCAGAAGCAGCGCCTGCTCGGCGAGCCCGAGCTGATCCGCAGCGCGGTCGAGGAGTTCCTGCGCATCGAGAGCTCGAACCAGCTCGGCAACCG
Organism: Rhizobacter sp.; assembly: GCA_025355545.1. Taxonomy (GTDB): domain Bacteria; phylum Pseudomonadota; class Gammaproteobacteria; order Burkholderiales; family Burkholderiaceae_C; genus LMDS01. The sequence continues at coordinate 12,820 of JANXZN010000085.1, read as the reverse complement.
CATCACGACCGTCGCCACGGCGATCGGCGGCGTGGCGCTCGCGCCGGGCACCCAGATGACGCTGTGCATCGGCGCGGCGAACCGCGACCCGGCGCAGTTCGCGCACCCCGACACGCTCGACATCGCGCGCATGCCGAACCGTCATGTCGCGTTCGGCTCGGGCATCCACCAGTGCGTCGGCATGGGGCTGGCGCGGCTTGAAGGGCGCGTCGCGTTCCAGCGCTTTCTCGCACGCTTCCCGAACTACCGGCTCGTCGGCGCGGCGGTGCGCTCGAAGCGCGTGCGCTTTCGCGGCCATCTGGCGCTGCCTTGCGCGTTGCTGGGGTGACGCGCCGAACCCGTCGACAAACCCACCGAAGACCACAGGAGACCTCTCGATGAAAGCCTGCCCACTGCTCGCCCTCGCTCTGCTCGGCGCCGCCGCGCTTCCGGCGTTCGCCCAGATCAAGATCGGCGTCACGCTGTCGACCACCGGCCCGGCGGTCTCGCTCGGCATCCCCGAGAAGAACACGATCGCGCTGCTGCCGAAGACGATCGCGGGCAAGTCGGTCGAGTACGTCGTGCTCGACGACGCCAGCGACAGCAGCGCCGCCGTCGTCAACACGCGCCGGCTCACGCTCGAAGACAAGGTCGACGCGATCATCGGCTCGACGACGACGCCGAATTCGCTGGCGATGACCGACGCTGTCGCCGACAGCGGCACGCCGACGATCTCGCTCGCGTCCAGCGCCCGCATCATCGAACCGATGAGCCCGAAGAAGGCCTGGGTCTTCAAGACGCCGCAGACCGACACGATGATGGTGCTGGCGATCCTCGAGCATGCGGCCAGGCGCGGCATCAAGTCGATGGGCTACATCGGCTTCAACGACGCGCTCGGCGAGGCCTTCTATGCCGAGTTCGAGAAGTTCGCGTCGGTGCGCGGCATCAAGATCGTCGCGAACGAGCGCTTCGCGCCGCGCGACACCAGCGTGACCGCGCAGGTCATCAAGCTGACCACCGCCAGCCCCGAGATGATCGTGATCGGCGCCTCGGGTACGCCCGCCGTGCTGCCGGCGCGCGCGCTGGTCGAGCGCGGCTACAAGGGCAGCGTCTACTTCAACCACGGCGTGGCGAACAACGACTTCCTGCGCGTCGGCGGCAAGGACATCGAGGGTGCGTTCGTGCCGACCAGCCCGGTCGTCGTCGCCGCCGCGCTGCCGGCCGACCACCCCGCGAAGACGCAGGCGCTCGACTACGTCAAGCGCTACGAGGCCGCCAACGGCGCCGGCAGCGTGTCGGCCTTCGGCGCCTACACCTGGGACGCCGGGCTGCTGCTGAGCCACGCCATTCCGGTCGCGCTGAAGACGGCGCAGCCGGGCACGAAGGAGTTCCGTGCGGCGCTGCGCGACGCGCTCGAGGCAGTGCGCGACCTGCACGTCTCGAACGGCGTCGTCAACATGTCGAAGAACGACCACCTCGGGCTCGACCAGCGCGCCCGGGTGATCGTCAGGGTCGAAGGCGGGAAGTGGAAGCTCGAATGAGCCGCGCCGTCTGGCCGGATCAGGGCGGACCAGGCCAGCGCCGGGCCGCCCCAAGCGGCCTGGGCACCCGCCCGGCGGGCGGACTCGCGTACCCGCGAGGCCGGCTGCTTCAGTTCGCCAGCACCTGACCGCGGATCTCGCCGCCCGGGTTCTGGGCGGTGTGGACGTTGACGTACCACTTGCCGGCCACCAGGTCGGCGGCCTGCGCCGGCGTCAGCGTCGCGCTGCCTTCGGCCGGGCTCGCCGCGCTCGGGAACGGCACCACCACACCGGCATTCGCGCCCGGCATCGCCGGGCCGTGGAAGTGCGCCATCGTCGCCGCACCGCTCAGGCCGGTGTAGGTGACCTTCCAGCGCAGCACGCTGCTGGCCTTGTCGAAGCTCGCCTCGAGCGAGCCGCTGCCGGCGCTGGCGTTCGACGGAACTTCGGCGGCGCTGGACAAGGTCGCGCGGAAGGTCTGGGTCGCCATCATCGGTGCAGCGGCGGCGCCGCTGCTCGAACCCATGGACATCGAGCCGCAACCGGTGATCACGACGGCGCTGACTATCGCGGCGGCGCCGAGGCTGGCACGGAGGAAGGTGGGCAGGTGGTTCATGCGGTGTCTCCGGTGATGGGGTGGGGCAATTTTGCGCGCGATCGTGCAGCGGCGCACCGGGCAGGATGAACCGGGCGACGGCGCGAGTTTGTCGGACGACGCGCCGTCGCGCTGTCGTTCGACGGCGCATGTCGCCGCGCTCGGGCCGGGCGCTCAGTAAGTTGCGCGCCCGCCCGACAGGTCGAACACCGCGCCGGTGCTGAACGAGCATTCCTCCGACGCGAGCCAGGCGATCATCGCCGCCGCCTCGCCGACCTCGAGGAAGCGCGCCATCGGGATCTTGCTGAGCATGAACGCGATGTGCTGCTCGGTCATCTGGTCGAAGATCGCGGTCTTCGCGGCGGCCGGCGAGACCGCGTTGACGAGCACGCCCTGGGTCGCGAGCTCCTTCGCGAGCGACTTGGTCAGCGCGATCAGCCCGGCCTTGGAAGCGCTGTAGTGCGAGGCGTTCGGGTTGCCTTCCTTGCCCGCCACCGACGCGATGTTGACGATCCGGCCGTAGCCCTGCTTCAGCATCTGCGGCACGACCGCGCGGCAGGTCAGGAACGGGCCGACCAGGTTGACGTCGATGACGCGCTGCCACGCCTCGGGCGTCAGTTGCCAGGTCGGCGCGTTGCCGCCGGTGATGCCGGCGTTGTTGACGAGGATGTCGATGCGGCCGTGCGCCTTGACCGCGTCGGCCGTGGCGGCGTCGATGTCGGCGGCCATGGTCAGCTCGACGATCGAAGTGCTGACCGTACCGAGCCTGGCGAGCGCGTTCTCGGCCTGCGCGAGGCGCGCCGCGTCGATGTCCCACAGCGCGACGGCGGCCCCGGAGGCGAGCATGCGCTCGGCCGCGGCATAGCCGATGCCCTGCGCGCCGCCGGTGATGACCGCAACGCGGCCTTTCAGGTCGATCTGGTTCATCGCGAGAGTCCCTTCAGCGTCTGGTCGGCGTTCGGCGCCGCGGCGCAGTCGTCGATGTACTGGCGGATGATCTGCGCGAAATCGGTGTGCGGCTGCAGGCCGAGCCGCGCCGCGCGCGCCGACGACGCGCCGCCCGGCCAGTTCGCGACGATCCCGGCGATGCGCTCGTCGCGCGCGAAGCGCACGCGCTCGCGCACCGACCTGCCGGCGACCTGCTCGAGCGCCGCCAGCATGTCCTGCACACGCACGTTCAGCGCCGGCAGGTTCAGCGCGCTGCGGCCGAGGAATTGCTCGCGGCTCGCCTCGAACACCGCGATCAGGCCCTCGACCGTGCGCGTCGGCGACGAGACCGGGTGCGACACGCTCGCGTCGACCGGGCACACCGATTCGACGCCGGCGAGCGGCTCGCGGATGATGCCGCTGAAGAACGACGAGGCCGCGCCGTTCGGCTGGCCGGGCCGCACCGTCACCGTCATCAGGCGTGCGCTGCGGCCGTCGAGGTAGCCCTTGCGGGTGTAGTCGGCGACCAGGTGCTCGCAGACCAGCTTGTGCGTGCCGTAGGACGTCTGCGGCGCGGGCAAGGTGTCGTCGGCGACGACCGCCGGCAGCGGCACGGCCGGGTCCGGGCCGAACACCGCGACCGAGCTCGAGAACACGAAGCGCGGCGCGCTGCCGCCGGTGTTGACATTCGCGCGGATCGCATCGAGCAGCGCGCGCGTGCTGTCGATGTTCGAGCGCAGCCCGAGGTCGAAGTCGGCCTCGCATTCGCCCGACACCGCCGACGCGAGGTGGAACACGCCGTCGAACGGTTCGTCGCGCAACGCGTCGGTCTGCGTCAGCAGCGCGCCGGTGCGGCCCTCGACCCTCGCGTCGGCGAGCAGGTCGGCGCGCGGCGGCAAGAGGTCGGTCAGCACGAGCCTCGCGATCTCGCGGCCGGCGAGCGTGCCGCGCGCCAGCAGCGCGCGCGCCAGCCGGTCGCCGAGAAAGCCGCCACCGCCGGTGATCAGGAGTTTCATGAGGGGTGTCCTTGTCGTGGCCGGTAGGCGCGCAGCCAGCCCAGCCCGGCCGAGGTGCGCGCGCGCGGCCGGTACTCGCAGCCGATGTGGCCGCCATAGCCGAGCGCGTCGATCAGCTCGAACAGGTAGGGGTGGTGCAGCTCGCCGAGGTCGGGCTCGTGGCGGTCCGGCACGCCGGCGATCTGCAGGTGGCCGACGCGGCCGGTGGGCAGGTATTTGCGCAGCTTCATCGCGACGTCGCCCTCGACGATCTGGCAGTGGTACAGGTCCATCTGCACCTTCAGGTTGGGGGCGCCGATCTCCTCGACGATCTCGTGCGCGTCGTCCTGCCGGTTCAGCAGGTAGCCGGGGATGTCGCGCTTGTTGATCGGCTCGATCAGCAACTCGATGCCGACAGCGGCCGCCTCGCGCGCCGCCCACGCGAGGTTGGCGACATACGCCGCGCGCAGCGCCGGGCGCTCGATGCCGGACGGCATCAGCCCGGCCATCACATGCACGCGCGGGCAGCTCAGCGCCAGCGCGCAGGGCAGCGCCTGCTCGAGGATGCTGCGGCGGAACTCGTCGCGGCGCTCGGCCAGGCAGGCGATGCCGCGCTCGCCGGCCCGCAGGTCGCCCGGCGGTGCGTTGATCAGCACCTGGCGCAGGCCGTGCTCGGCCAGGCGCAGCGCGAGCTCGGCGCGCGGGTGCTCGTACGCGAACGCGAACTCGACCGCGTCGAAGCCGTCGGCCGCGGCGGCAGCGAAGCGGTCGAGGAACGCGTGCTCGACATACATCGTCGACAGGTTGGCGGCGAAGTTCGGCATGCGGGCTACCAGCGCGCGCCGAACGCGCGGCGCAGTTCCTCGATCCGGGCGTCGTCGAGCGGCGCGGGTTTCGGTTCGGTCGTAAGCCACAGGCGCGCCGTTTCCTCGAGCTCCTCGAGCGCGGCCATCGCGGCGGCCGGCGATTCGTGCCAGACGGTCGGGCCGAGGCGGTCGAGCAACACCGCGCGGATCGGCGCCGCGCGCGCTCGCGCGGTCTCGATCAGCGCCGCGACCAGGTCCGCCACGACCGGATCGCCCGGGCGGTGGTACGGCACCAGCGGCACGCGGCCGACCTTCATCACGAAATAGGGCGTGATCGGCGGCAGCACCGCGTCGGCATGCCAGGCGCCGGCCAAGCTCAGCGCGACGCAGTGCGTGCTGTGGGTGTGCAGCACGCACTGCGCGTCGGGCTCGGCGGCATAGATGCGGCGGTGCAGCGCCAGCGTCTTGCTCGCGGCCGCGCCGGCCAGCAGCCGGCCGTCGAGATCGGTGTGCGCGAGCTGTTCGGGCTGCAGCAAGCCCAGGCAGGCGTCGGTCGGCGTGATCAGGAAGCCCGCGCCGCCCGGCAGTCGCACGCTGATGTTGCCGGCGGTCGCGTGCACCAGGCCGCGCTCGAACAACAAACGGCCGACACGGCAGATCTCGTTGCGTTCGGCGCTGAATGAAGTCATGCGGTCGGATCGGCGCGCAGCGCCTCGTCGAAGAAGTCGGGCCCGCCGAAGTTGCCCGACTTCAGCGCCAGGTGCAAGGGTGGCAAGGGCAAATCGGGTGCAGTGCTCTCGGCCTGCGTCCACGGCACACCGGGGCAGATCGCCGCACCGATGCGCAACTGCGTGACGCCCAGCGCCTGCACGACCGCGCCCGAGGTTTCGCCGCCCGCGACCACGAGCCGGCGCACCCCGCGCTCGACCAGGCCGCGCGCGATCCGGGCCAGGCAGGCTTCGACCAGGGCGCCGGCCGACGCGCTGCCGAGTTCGGCCTGCACGGCCTGAAGCTCGGCCGCCGGCATGCTCGCGCAGATCAGCACGGCGGCGCGCGGCAGTTGCGCCTCGGCCCAGCGCAGCGCGGCCGCGGCGACCGGCTCGCCGCGCGCCAGTGCGCGCGGGTCGATCACGAACGCCGGCCGGTCGGCCGCGCGCCAGCGCGCGACCTGCGCGTTCGTCGCGAGCGAGCACGAGCCGGCCAGCACCGCGGCGCCGCCGCTGGTCGGGTCGAGTGCGGCGGCGCGGGCATCCAGCGCCAGCCAGCCGCGCTCGGCGTAGAGCGCCGGCAGGCCGAGCGCGAGGCCGGAGCCGGCGGTCAGCAGCGGCAGCTCGGCGCAGGCCGCGGCGAGCGTGCGCAGGTCGTCGTTGGTGGTGGCGTCGGCGATCGCGATCGCGACACCGTCGGCGCGCAGCGCGGCTATGCGCTCGCGCACCGCCGTCGGGCCCTGCGCGACCGTGTCGTAGCGCAGCAAGCCGACGCGGCGCCGGCTCTGCACCTGCAGCACGCGCACCAGGTTCGCGTCGGTCATCGGCGTCAGCGGATGCGCGCGCATGCCGGAGTCGCTGAGCAACTCGTCGCCGACGAACAGGTGGCCGCGGAACACCGTGCGGCCGTTCTCGGGGAAGGCCGGGCAGGCGATCGTGAAAGTGGCGACTAGCGCGTCCATCAGCGCGTCGGTGACCGGGCCGATGTTGCCGGCCGGCGTCGAGTCGAAGGTCGAGCAGACCTTGAAATAGCACTGGCGCATGCCGCCCGTGCGCAGCCAGTGCAGCGCCGCCAGCGATTCGCGCACCGCCTCGGCGGCCGGCACGGTGCGCGTCTTCAGCGCGACGACGACCGCATCGGCGGCCGGCGCGGGGCCGTCCGGGACGCCGATGACCTGGACCGTGCGCATGCCGGCGCGCACCAGCATGCTGGCGACGTCGGTGGCGCCGGTGAAGTCGTCGGCGATCACTCCCAGGATCACGGCTTCCCCACCGCCTTCGGCAGCTCGATCCCCGCCAGTGCGGCGTAGAACTTGATCACCGCGGAGTCGTCTTCGGCGCCATGCCCGGCCGCCGCAGTCGCCAGATACAGCTGGTGCGCCGCCGCCGCCAGCGGCAGCGGGAACGAGAGCCTGCGCGCGGCGTCGAGCACGATGCCCAGGTCCTTGACGAAGATGTCGACGGCCGACAGCGGCGTGTAGTCGCCGTCGAGGATGTGCGGCACGCGGTTCTGGAACATCCAGCTCGAACCGGCCGAGTTGCTGATCACCTCGTAGAGCGCGCGCGGGTCGGCGCCGGCGCGCATGCCCAGCGCCATCGCCTCGCAGGCCGCGGCGATGTGCACGCCGGCCAGGGGCTGGTTCACCATCTTCACGGTCGAGCCGGTGCCGGGCCGGTCGCCGAGGCGATAGACCTTGCCGGCGATGGCGTCGAGCAGCTCACCGGCCGCCGCGAACGCCTCGGGGGCGCCCGAGGCCATCATCGTCATCTGGCCGGCCGCGGCCTTGGCCGCGCCACCCGATACCGGCGCGTCGATCAGCCACAGCCCGCGCGACGCGAGGCGTTGTTGCCAGGCCGGCGGCAGGCTCGGGTCGACGGTCGCCGAGGCGATCACGACCGAGCCAGGCTCGAGCGTGCCGAGCAGCCCGTCGGGGCCGAACAGCACCGCTTCGGTCTGTGCGGCGTTGACGACGAGCACGAGCACGGCGTCGCAGCGTGCGCCGAGCTCGGCGAGCGATTCGGTCGCGCTGCCGCCCTCGGCGACGAAGCGCTGGCGCGCTTCGGCCCGCGTGTCCAGCCCGAGCGTGGTCACGCCCTTGCGCAGGGCGGTGAGGGCGGCGCCCAGGCCCATCGAACCGAGGCCGACGACGCCCAGCACCTTCTGTTTCGAAACCTGCGCTGCGCTCACTTGCCGCTCCGTTGGCGCGCTGTCGCGATGACCCCGCCCTCGATCAGGCGCTGTTCGCTGTGCAGCATGTGCTCGCGCGCGCGCTTGCGTGCCAGCGCCGGGTCGCGCACCGCGATCGCCTCGACGATCGCGCGGTGCTCGAGCCGCACCGCCTCCATGAAGTCCAGGCGCCGCGCTTCGTTGCCGCGCGTGATGCGCATGCCTTCGCGCAGGTACTGCTCGAGAAAGCCGAGCAGCAGCGTGAACTGCGGGTTGCCGGTGGCCTCGGCGATGGCGCGATGGAACGCCAGGTCCTCGGCCACGCCGTCGTGGCCGGCCGCGGCGGCGACGTCGATCGCCTTGAGCGCGCGGCGCATCGTCGCGACCTGCGCGCGCGTCGCGCGTTCGGCCGCGAACGCGGCCATCTCGGCCTCGACCACGCGGCGCAGTTCGACCACGTGCACCACCGCCTGCACCGAGCCGAGCACGCTCGGGTCGAACTCGAGCGGGCGGTTCTGCGGCGTCGGCGCCACGAACACGCCCGAGCCCTGGCGCGAGACGACGAGCCGGCGCGTCTGCAGCTGGTGCACCGCCTCGCGCACGACGGTGCGCGAGACGCCGTGCGCCGCGGCGAGCTGCTGCTCGGTGGGCAGCCGGTCGCCCGGACGCAGCGCGCCGGAGCCGATCTGGTCGCCGAGCAGCACCGCCAGCCGGTCGGACAGGCGTTGCGGCACGAGGCGGGGCGGGGCGGCGGGCAGGGCTGCCCGCGCTGCGGAAGGTGAAGGCAGCATGGTGATCGGGTCATCATACAAATATCGGGCCGGCCGCGCGTCTAACGGTTTGCCCTGATGGCGGCGGCGCTGCGCAATGCCGATACTGCCGCGGCGTTTGTGATGTCCGCCGCGGGCGCGGCACCGCAACCGAGCGTCGGGCGATCCCGCCCACGGATCTTTCAGGAAGCGTGCATGGCCAGCGTCACGATCCAGGCAGTCAAGAAGAACTTCGGCGACGTCCCCATCCTGCACGGCGTCGACATCGACATCCGCGACGGTTCGTTCACGGTGCTGGTCGGCCCGTCGGGCTGCGGCAAGTCGACCTTGCTGCGCATGATCGCGGGTCTCGAGGAGATCAACTCGGGCGAGATCCGCATCGGCGACAAGCGTGTCAACGACCTGCCACCGAAAGAGCGCGACATCGCGATGGTGTTCCAGAACTACGCGCTGTACCCGCACATGACGGTGCGCGAGAACATGGCGTTCTCGCTCGCGCTGGCCAAGCAGGACAAGGCCACGATCGAGGGCAAGGTCGCGCGTGCTGCCGAGATCCTCGCGCTCGGCGCGCTGCTCGACCGCTACCCGCGCCAGCTGTCGGGCGGCCAGCGTCAGCGCGTCGCGATGGGCCGCGCGATCGTGCGCGACCCGCAGGTGTTCCTGTTCGACGAGCCGCTGTCCAACCTCGACGCCAAGCTGCGGGTGGCGATGCGCAGCGAGATCAAGGAATTGCACCAGCGCCTGAAGACCACCTCGATCTACGTCACGCACGACCAGATCGAGGCGATGACGATGGGCGACAAGATCGTCGTGATGCGCGACGGCTGGATCGAGCAGACCGGCAGCCCGCTCGACCTGTACGACCAGCCGGCGAACCAGTTCGTCGCCGGCTTCATCGGCTCGCCGGCGATGAACTTCCTGCCCGGCACCTTGCGCCGCAGAGGCGACACGGCGCAGGTCGAGCTCGCCGACGGCACGCAGCTCGACGCGCCGCCGCGCGCCGCCGGCACCGACGGCCAGCCGGTCATCTTCGGGACGCGGCCCGAACACCTGACGCTCACCGACGCCGGCGGCATTTCGGCGCATGTCGTCGTGATGGAGCCCACCGGCATGGACACCTTCGTCGCGTGCCGGCACGAGGGTGTGGACTTCTCGGCGGTGTTCCGCGAACGGCACGACTTCGCCCCCGGCAGCACCATCCATTTGCTGCCCGATCTGCACCGCGCTCACCTGTTCGATGCGGCCAGCGGCAAGCGCCTGGCCGCCTGAGCGCCGCCCGTTCCCGTCCCGCGCCAATTTCATCACCACCGACCGATCACAGAAGGAGACTCACCATGACCGAGTTCAATCGTCGCCAGTTCCTCGAAAGCTCCGCCGGCGTGGCGGCCGCGGCTACCATCGGCACCGGCGCCGCAGTGTTCGCCCCCGCCGTCCACGCGCAGACGCTGGCACTCAAGCCCGAGAAGGGCGCCAAGCTGCGCGTGCTGCGCTGGAGCCGCTTCGTGCAGGGCGACATCGACGCCTACATGGTCAACGTCAAGAAGTTCACCGACAAGACCGGCATCGAGGTGCGGGTCGACAACGAAGGCTGGGAAGACGTGCGGCCGAAGGCCGCGGTGGCGGCGAACACCGGCGCCGGTCCGGACATCATCCTGTCGACCAACGACGATGCGAACCTCTACCCCGACAAGTTGCTCGACGTGACCGACCTGGCCGAGTACCTCGGCAGGAAGTACGGCGGCTGGTACCAGGCCTGCCATGCGCTGTTGCAACCCGACGGCAAAAAGTGGATCGGCGTGCCCCTCGGCGCAGCAGGGAACTACTTGGTCTACCGCGAGAGCATGGTGAAGGCTGCAGGGTTCGACAGCTTCCCCAAGGACACCGACAGCTTTCTGAAGCTGTTGAAGGCCCTCAACGGCAAGGGCACGCCAGCCGGCTTCGCACTCGGGAACGCGACTGGCGACTGCCTGTGGACCAACTGGCTGATCTGGGCGTTCGGCGGCAAGCTGGTCGACAGCAGCAACAAGGTCGTGATCGACAGCCCCGAGACGATCAAGGCGCTCGAGTACGTCAAGGAGATGTACCCGACCTTCATACCGGGGACGCTGTCGTGGCTCGATCCCAACAACAACAAGGCCTTCCTCGACGGCCAGATCAGCCTGACCAACAACGGCATTTCAATCTACTACGCCGCCAAGAACTCACCGGAGCCGAAGCTCAAGGAGATGGCCGTCGATATCCAGCATGCTGCGTTCCCGATTGGGCCGGTGGGCGTGCCGACGGAGTCACAGTTGTTCTTCAACCAGATGATCATGAAGTACACCAAGTACCCGCAGGCAGCCAAAGAGTTCCTGCGGTTCATGATGGAGAAGGAGCAATACGACGCGTGGCAGACCGGCGCGGGCGGATACGTAGCGCCGCCGCTTGCGGCATATGCCGCTGGGGCGATCTGGACCGCGGACCCGAAGCACACGGTTTACCGGGACGCCGTCAAAAACATGCGTCCTGGAGGCTACGCCGGAAAGCTTGGATACGCGTCGGCCGGGGCCGCCGCCGACTTCATCGTTCCGAACATGGTGGCCGAGGCGGCCAGTGGATCGAAGACGCCGAAGGAAGCTGCCGAGCGAGCCCAAAAGCGCGCCGAGCGCTATTACAAAGTCTGAACGCGGACACCTTCGGTGTCAGGATGTTCAATTGGCCGCGAGCGACACACCGGCCTGTGGCCCGTGTCGCTCTGCGCGGTCGATCCGGCTGCGCGCCGCGGAACTCATGATCGCCACTGATGCTTGAGAAACTCCAGAACAGTCGAAACGGACTCGGCTTGCTGTTCATGCTGCCGGCGACGATCTTGTTGCTGCTGTTCTTGACGTATCCGCTTGGTCTGGGGGTATGGCTGGGTTTTACCGATGAGAAGGTCGGGCGCCCCGGCATATGGGTGGGCCTCGAGAACTACGAGTTCCTGTGGGGCGACAGCGTGACGCGGCTCGCGCTGTTCAACACGCTCTTCTACACCACGATCGCGAGCATCCTGAAGTTCGGCTTCGGCCTGTGGCTGGCGCTGCTGCTGAACCGCAACATCCGCTTCAAGACCTTCTTCCGCGCGGTGATCCTGCTGCCCTACATCGTGCCGACCGCGCTGTCGGCGATCGCGTTCTGGTGGATCTACGACTCGCAGTTCTCGATCATCAGCTGGGCGCTGGTGAAGATGGGCGTCATCGATCACTACATCGACTTTCTCGGTTCACCGTGGAACGCGCGCTTCGCGGTGATCGCCGCGAACGTCTGGCGCGGCGTGCCCTTCGTCGCGATCACGCTTCTGGCCGGGCTGCAGACGATCTCGCCGTCGTACTACGAGGCCTCGGCGATCGACGGCGCGAGCCGCTGGCAGCAGTTCCGCCACGTCACCTTGCCGTTGCTGACGCCGATCATCGCGGTCGTGATGCCGTTCTCCGTACTGTTCACCTTCACCGACTTCCAGCTGATCTACGTGATCACGCGGGGCGGCCCGCTGAACGCCACGCACCTGATGGCGACCTTGGCGTTCCAGCGCGCGATCAACGGCGGCGCATTGGGCGAGGGCGCGGCGATCGCGATCGCGATGGTGCCGTTCCTGCTGGCCTGCATCATGTTCAGCTTCTTCGGGCTGCAGCGCCGCGCGTGGCAACAGGGCGGGGCCGACAAATGAGAAGTCCGGTATTTCCCATGCTTGCGCCGGCCGAGCGCCGGGCCGCTCCCAAGGGTCACGAAGTGGCTCACTTCGTGACCTGTGCGGCCGGCATCCCCTCGGGGGCTCGGCCGACGTATTTGTCGGACGAGGGGCTCCGATGACTCGGGACAAGGGCGCCGACTCGACCGGCATGAGCTTTCTCGAGTCGGTGCCGCGGCGCGCGGTGACGGTGTACCTGCCGCTGGTCGTGTTCCTGATCGTGCTGCTGTTCCCGTTCTACTGGATGGCGATCACCGCGGTGAAGCCCGATGCCGAGTTGCTGTCGCGCGCCGGCAATCCGTTCTGGGTCATCAATCCCACCCTCGCACACTTCCACACGCTGCTGTTCAAGACCGAGTTCCCCGCGTGGATGTGGAACACCGTGCTGGTGTCGGTGATCGCCACCGCGTTCTCGCTGGCGGCGTCGGTGCTTGCGGCCTACTCCATCGAGCGGCTGCGCTTTAAGGGCGCCAAGCACGTCGGCCTCGGCATCTTCCTCGCGTACTTGGTGCCGCCGACGATCCTCTTCATCCCGCTGGCCAACGTCGTCTTCAAGCTCGGGCTGTTCGACTCGCGGATGGCGCTGATCCTCACTTACCCAACCTTCCTGATCCCGTTCTGCACGTGGCTGCTGATGGGCTACTTCCG
>JANXZN010000082.1 GCA_025355545.1 Rhizobacter sp. | reverse complement strand
CGCCGCAATGCCGAACAAGACGATGGCCCCTCACGGGGCCATCGTCGCTTCGTCCTTGCAAGCAACTGATCTGGGCCGACCTACGCCGAAAACCGCGTCCTCGCCAGCGAATAGCGGCGGATTTACACCAGCGCCAACACGGCTCCGTGGCCGGCCGCCGACTCAATCGGATGAGCGACGCGACCTCTATCCTGATAGGGCGAAGTAAGTCCTCGAACGATCCTGGCTCAGGCAGCCTCAGCGACACGCGCGGCTCCTCGCTCGCGGGCCCATGCAGCAGCCAGGCGCTCCACCTTGGTCCCAGGAACCCCTGCATCAAGTGCGGCGGCGACGCTCTTCCCAGCCAGAGCGCCGTGGTCGCGCAGCCAGAACATCAGCTTCTCTCTGGCACCGAGGTCACCAAGTGCCCGGCAGATCGTGGCCACGGATTCACGGTCCAGGACCAGGAACGACCGGGGGTAATACAGCCGGTTGCCGACTTTCACCGCGAACACGTCACCCCGCTCCGATGCAGGTGCCAGGGCTTGGCGTGTGAGCCCCCAAGCTTGCGCGAGTTGCTCGCCAGGCACGACGAGGCCGTCCTTGACCCATTGAACCCGCGCGGCCTCACCACGCGCAGCGGCGCCAGCAAGGCCACCAGCGGCCGGTGCCTGTGGGGTTTCGGTGGCCGGACCTTCGGCCTGTGCTGTGCGCCTGCGACCGCGTTGCAACGTTGGGAGATGCATCCCTTGCTGGCGCACGGCGGAGCGTAGGCTGCCGAGATCCTCGCTGAGGCGCCCAACGGTGGCCTCGAGCTGCGCGATCCGGCGCAGCAGGACAGGGGTACTGAGATCGGTGCTCATGCGCTCATTCTAAGCAAATGCGTACAGTAAAGCAACCGTAGCAAATACCGCAAGCGACCGTCGGCGACGCGCAACCGCCGCGGCTGGACGGACTTTCCTCAGGCGAGTTCGGCATACGAAAGGCCCAGAATCCAGCGGCCAGAGCCGCCTACTTGGTCGCGACTGGCGGTTGACTGCGTTTCAACCGTCGAGGCTGGTGCTGCGCACAAACCAGGAGTTCAGATGGCTAACCATCCCAAATCATTGCGGTCTGGATCGATCGCCAGGGCCGAAAAAACATGCTGCGCCGTCAATCCGACCTGTGCCGGCGCAGAACGCAAGGCGAAAGGCAAATCGAAACCTTCCTGCTTGAGGGCCTGAAGAGCGAAGCGAACTGAGCGCCGATGACTGGTCGGCCATCCGCGACGAGGCCTTGCCTAAACTCCGTGCCGGCAGTGCAGCGTTCTTGGGCGACGTTCACGCTGATTGTGCTGAAATCGTACTGGCCTTTGAGCCTCGCCCTTTCCTGTCACATGGCACGCTCACCGCAGCAAGAAGAAGTCGATCGCTACCTGCGCACGGGTGAGCACGACGAGATGTCGCCCAACTGGCCCGGCGCAAATTTTCTGGCTCGGGCGCAGTATGCCGATGCCGCCGCGCGCAAGGCCCTCGTGTCCACGGTGCGCCGCCGAACTGCGGGTGCCGCAGCGCCGGCAGCGCTTGCCGGGATCGACCTTCCCGTGTTCACACGGACCAAGCTGGCGCCGATGGTGCGCGGCTTGCTCCCGGAACAAGAGCGGCCACGGTGCTTGACCTACTCGAACGCTCGGTGGTCTTCTTGACGCCGGCCACCATCGAGACCGTGCTGCTGACCACGCCTTGGCTGGGCACGGTGTGGGACCTGGCCAATCTGTACCTGCTGAACTGCGGCGCGAAGCCATTGTCGAAGGGCGCGCGTCACATCGTTGGCCTGAGTGCCGAGACGACCTGCTTTGTCACCATGGACTATTTCAGTGCGCCCAGCCGCTTCGATGACTTCGTCGTGCATGAAGCGCCACATGTGTTCCACAACTGCAAGCGCCGCACGCTGGGGCTGAGCGCGTCGCCGCGGCGAGAGTGGATGCTCGACATCGAATTCGCGAAACGCGAGACGTTCGCCTACGCCTGCGAACGCTACAGCCGCATTCTGGAACTGGGCAGCAGTATCGCCGCCCGGCGCGAAGGACTCGTGGAGGTGGCGCAAGGGCCACCGCCACCGGACGACCGCGTGGACCCGCAGGAGTACATCGAAATCCTCACCGAAGCCGTCGCCTCTCGCAATGGCTGGAAGGCGATTCTGCGTCGCTGTTCTGCAGCCGCTGCTCAACACACTCGAAACGCAGAGACAGAACGATGACCTTGCGACCCCGACCGCGGCAACGACGCAGCCCGTTTCACGCGCGCGAACTTGAGGGGCCTCCTCGGTGACACGCGCGGTGGACCTGCGGGCACTTCGTCACTCGCTCGGTCAACTGACCCGTGGCGAGCTGCTGATCGTCGCCCAGCGGGCGGCTGAGATGGTGCCGGAGGCGGCCTTGCCGTTGCTTCTGGGCGATCTGGTCGCGCTGCAGCCACGCTCGGAGTCGACGCCTGGCACCGCAACCCTGCTTGAAGAGGTTCGAAGGTTTCGTACGGAAGGCATGAGTGGCAAGTTTTACGACAGCTTCGATGTCAATTCCCGCAACTGGAGCGAGCAGTCTCGAGGAACCGATGCCTTCATCGCCGAGTTTGATCATCTCGCTGCCAGATGCATTCGGGAAGCCGACGCCGGCCCTTGCCAAACCGTGGCGCAGGCCTTCGAACTTCTCTTCTCGTTGCTGCGCTACATCGACGAGGGAAACGACGACGTGCTCTTCTTCGCCGATGACGGTGGAGCACTGAGTGTCGGCGTGGAATGGTCCATGGCCTTGCCGGCGTACTTCCTATGCCTCGCGCAATCGGCATCGGCCGAAGACTTCGCGCAAGGCGTCAACCGTGTGATCGCGGACTTTGCCGAATACGATCGAGGCCGCTACATGGCACACGCCTGGAATGTGGCGACAACCGAGCAGCGTGCATCGCTGGGTGCGCTGACCGCCCCCATGAAGTGATCGGGACGCCGACCCGTTTCGATCACGTCGAAGCCGATCAGCGGCTGTTGAAGTGCGCCGCGCGCGGCGGGCAATCGCTCACCGGGTGGGTTCGCGCGTGACGTCGGCGGTGTGGGGAAGACGGGTCAGCGCGCTCGGGAGCTCGGGGTGGTTGATCTACCCCTCGGTCCGACTCTTTCCGACGCATAGCGCCCCCATTCAGGCCTCAACGGTGAAGGCTTTCGCCCCCGTCCTCACCCGGTCTCTGCGCTGCGCTTGGAGCCGGAGCTGCGGCTTGTGGGCGTGCCCTTGTGTCCCGCCTGGCTGTCGCTGGCCATGCGTCGAGGCGAAACCGACAGGCAGATTTCTTTCAACCACAACAACGAGGGCATCCCAATGAGCGAACAGGCCACCCACGCCACCAACGACACCGTTGATCCGCAGTTCCTCGGCCCCTAGCCCGGATATTTCAGTGCGCCGTGCAAAGGAGCTGTCGTTCAGTGGGTGCGAATCCCGCCCGGCAACTGTCGCTCCAGCCGGTAGCAATCGGAGCAACGATGGAGGTAACGAAATCGTTGAAGCCTTCGGTGTAGAGGGTCCTTCAAGGGACTTGGCGATCATGCAGGCCGTAACGCGAGTGAACGTTGAGCAGGCCTCGAAATGGGTAATGCGGAAGCCGACCCGCCTGGAATACGGGGAAGGCTGTCATCGATGGGGAAGTGAGCGAAACACGCACCCACCGATTCCGCCGGGGTAGTGACGATGGCATGCATGAAAGAGGATGACAGTGCAACACGGGAAGCCCTGTGGTGTGGCCGTGCGCACGGCCAACCGGCGCTCCGCGAGGAGCCGAGCCGGGCGCTGCAGGGTGGCGGATGGGCGCGTACTACCGTTGAAGCCGGGTAATGCCGGCAGAGGGAAGGCGCCCTGGTTCAAGACAGACGCTGCGAAGCGACGAGGAGCCGGAGATTGGGAAACCTGACAACTCCACCAAGCGTTCAGAAATTGCAGAGCGCGTTAAATGCCAAAGCGAAGGAAGAACCCGGGTATCGGTTCTATCTTCTGTATGACAAGGTGTACCGGGCCGATGTGCTGGAATTTGCCTACCGAAGCTGCAAGGCCAACAAGGGTGCGGCGGGCGTAGACGGCCAGCGGTTCGAAGACATCGAGGCGTACGGGGAAGGCCGGTGGCTCGAGGAACTGGCGGACAGGCTGAGGACGAAGACCTACGAACCGAACGCGGTCAAGCGGGTCTGGATACCAAAGCCAAACAGCAGCAAGTTGCGTCCATTAGGGGTGCCCACGATCACCGAAAGGTTGGTCCAGACGGCGGTGCTGCTTCTGGTGTTGGAGCCGATCTTCGGAGCGGATCTGGCGCCGGAGCAATACGCCTACCGACCGGATCGGGGGGCACACGACGCAATTCGGGCGGTCCACAGCTTGTTGAACACCGGCCACACGCAGGTGATAGACGCGGATTTGAGCGGCTACTTCGACAGCATTCCACACTCGGAATTGCTGCAATGCGTGGCGCGTCGAATTGTTGATCGACACATCCTGCGCCTGATCAAGGCGTGGTTGGTGGCGCCGGTTGACGAGGACGACGGCAAAGGGGGCACGACGCGGAGTCGGGCCAATCGGGACAGCAAGCGAGGCACGCCTCAGGGCTCACCGATCTCGCCCCTGATGTCGAACCTGTACATGCGACGGTTCGTCGAAGGGTGGAGGCGACTGGGGTGTGAGCAGAGATGGTCGGCTCACATCGTCAACTATGCGGACGACTTCGTGATCTGCTGCAAGCGTGGCGCGCCCGAGGCGATGGCCGCGATGCGCCGGATCATGGGGCGGCTGAAGTTGACGGTGAACGAGGAGAAGACCCATCTGTGCGCGATACCGCGGGAGCGGTTTGACTTCCTGGGCTACACGTTCGGGCGATGCTATTCAAGCAAGGACCTCTCAAGAAACAGTAACGGGGGCTGGGTCTTCATGCCGGCACTGAGGACAGTTTGATCTCGAAGCCGAGCGCGGCGGCGCGGCGTTTCAGTGCGGCGACGCTGCGCTGGTGCTGCTGCTCTTCGTAGTGCTGTTGCC
>JANXZN010000081.1 GCA_025355545.1 Rhizobacter sp. | reverse complement strand
GGCAACAGCACTACGAAGAGCAGCAGCACCAGCGCAGCGTCGCCGCACTGAAACGCCGCGCCGCCGCGCTCGGCTTCGAGATCAAACTGTCCTCAGTGCCGGCATGAAGACCCAGCCCCCGTTACTGTTTCTTGAGAGGTCTGGGTTTGCAGGCCCGCGCGCCGCCGCGTGCGCCAGCGCGTGGGCCGCAGCTGCAAGCGGCCTGATCGACACCAGACGCATCCCGTTCGAGCGGCCCCGCGCCAAGGGTCGGGGAAACCGGCTGCGTCCGGGGGTTTTCTGGACCGGTGCGAAGCGTTCTGATCGTCAGGGCAATACCGTAGACAGCCCCGATGACAGACGCATTTCGCCGAGATCACTGCCAATCAACTGGCCGCTGCCGACGCCACCGATCGCATCAAGTGTGTCGATTGCCGTGCCTGTGAGCCCTGCAGGCGGGGAAAATGGCTTGAAAAATGGCCTTTGAATTTCCTATCCTCCGACCTTGATCTCGGCATGCAGCGGAACGACGCAGCCTTTCGACTCGCGCCGCAGAAGCACGTGGCTGCCAGACTGCCGCACCTGCTCGAACCCCAGGCGCCGCAGCGCCCGCACCAGACTTCTGCGCCCGATATTCGAGGCAGCTTAGACATGCGCCGGTTCGGGCACGGTGAACATGGTGATGAACGGGTGGCCCGTCACGGGCAAGGGAAACGCCGACAAGTACAAGGTCGTGGCGTCGCGAAGATTGGCCACCGCTTCTTCGACCGTTTCGCCTTGGCTGGTGGTGCCGGTCTCGGGATTCAGGGCGACAAATCCGCCCTCTTCGGCGTGCGTGAGAACCGCAGTCAGTTGCATGGAATGCTACGAGTTTAACGAGGTTGATTGTCGCTCGGACGTGTCTGCGACGCCTATCGAACTGGTTCGGCACCAAGTCGTCCGGTTGTTATGTCTTCAGCCCGAGCGCCTGGGCCTGATCGGCCAGAGCCTGCAAGGCGGCCTCTGCTTCTTCGTGCAGCACTTGCTGGTAGGCTATCAAGTCATCGAACAGGATGCGCCGGTGCCGGCCCACCTTGCGGCAGGGCAAGCGCCCTTCGTCGATCTGCTTGACGACGAACGGGCGCGATACGTTAAGAAAGGCTGCTGCACCCTGCGTCGAGAGCTCCATCTTCTGCGGCAGCAGCACGACCGGCTGGCGCTGCGCCATCATGCCCAGCATGTCGGCCACCATGCGCAGCGCCTTGGGCGGCAGCTCGACCGAAGGCATGTTCTTGCCGTCGGTCACGAGCCGGATCGTGCTGGCGCGCGAATGGTCGAGCGCCGCCATCAGGCAGCGCTGCGCCGCCCCTTGAGGTCGGAGTTGGCGCGCAGCTTGTCGGCGGCGGCCCAGAGGTCTTTTTCGAGCTTCTTGAGTTGTTCGCGGTTCATGGGTCAGAAGGCAGCGCACGTCAGGCCAGCGGGGCTGGTGTGGGGGCGATTGTGGCTTCGGGCGTGGCCGCGCTTCAATGCGGGGCTTCGGAGGTGCGCACCCTCGCACTCGCCGCCTCCAGATCCGGCCACGCCGGCTTATCGGGCGCGAAGCGCTGGCGCAGATGCGCCGCGAGTTGCGCGAGCTGCGCATCGTCGAACGCGTCGCGGAACGCCGGCATGAAGCCGAGTTCGCGCGAGGCCGGCTCGCGCACGCCCTCGAGGATCACGCGCAGCAGGTTGTCGGGGCGCGCGCTGTGCAGGTTGGTGTTGAGCGCGAGCGGGAGGTTCTGGCCGAGCAACTGCGGGCCGGCGCCGTCGTGGTGGCAGGCGCCGCAGGCGGTCGTGAACAGGCGCTGCGCCGGTCCGGGCAGCGCGGCCGTGTCCCGCGCGCTGCTTTGCGCGACCAGCGCAGCGGCGGTCGGTGCCCCGGCCGGCGCGGTGTTGAACGACGCAAGGTAGGCAGCCATCGCGCGCACGTCCGCCTCCGGCAGTTGCGCGAGCTGCTGCACGACCGGCGCCATCGGGCCGCTCGCACTGCCGTGCTGCGCCGAGTGGCCGAAGCGCAGGTAGCGATACAGCTCGCTCTCGGTCCACAACACCGGCGCGTGGCTCAGCGACGTGAGCGGCGGTGCCTCCCAACCGTCGATCATGGCGCCGCCGAGGTAGGCGCTTCCGCCCGGCTCGGCGCCGAGCAGGTTGCGCGTGGTGTGGCAGGCACCGCAGTGACCGAGGCCGTTGACCAGGTAGGCGCCGCGGTTCCATTCCGCCGATCGCGTCGCCACTGCGGCGCTCGGGCCGGGCGCGAGGTAAAGCGCGTTCCACAACGCCATCAGCGGCCGCACGTTGAACGGAAACGCCAGCGCCGTCTCGGGCACCGCGGCGGCGACCGGCGCTTGCGCCATCAGGTAGGCGTAGAGCGCGGTCAGGTCCTCGTCGGTCGTCTGCGTGAACGCGGTGTACGGAAATGCCGGGTACAGGCGATGGCCGTCGCGCGAGATGCCTTCGCGCAGCGCGCGCTGGAACGCGCTGAACGACCACGTGCCGATGCCGGTCGCGGCATCGGGCGTGAGGTTGGTGCTGACGACGGTGCCGAAGGGTGTCTCCATCGCGCGGCCACCGGCGTTCGGTGCGCCGCCGGGCGCGGTGTGGCAGACGATGCAGTTGCCGGCCGCGGCGAGAACGCGGCCCTCGGCGATCGTCGCGGCGGTGTAGACCTTGCCGCTGCCGGGCGAAATCGGCGCGATCGCCGCGCGCCAGCCGAGCAACGCGGCGCCGACGCCGATCGCGCCGACCGCCAGCGCGGCGGTCCTCGCCCACAGACCCCGCCGCTTCGGCCACGGCGCGTCGCGCGGCAGTGTCGGCGCCACGCCGGCGAGCGGCGGCGCGGCTGCCTCGGCGGCATCCGGCGCCGGCAGCGGGTTCAGCGCGGCGCGCACGACCTCCGGCGTGAACGGCGGCGCGCGAAAGCGCACGCCGGTCGCGTCGAAGATCGCATTCGCGATCGCCGCGGTGCCCGGCACCGACGACGACTCGCCCACGCCCAGCGGCGGTTCGCCGGGCCGCGGCATCATCATCACCTCGACCACCGGCACCTCGCGGAAATTCAGGATCGGGTAGCTGCCCCATTCGCGCGCCACCGGCACGTTGGTCCGCGGATCGAGCGGCAGCGATTCCTTCAGTGCGCGCGAGGTGGTCTGCAGCACGTTGCCGTGGGTCTGGTGCCGCACACCGGCCGGGTTGATCGTCAGCCCCGCATCCTGGCCGACGACGACGCGGCTCACGTGCACCTCGCCGGTCAGGCGATTCACTTCCACGTCAGCGACCCAGGCCGACCACGCGGCACCGAAGCCGGGGAACTGGCCGTGCAGGTAGCGGGCGTAGGCGAAGCCCTGACCCTTCAGGATCGACCCTTCGGCGCGCTGCCGCTGCGGCTGCGTGTGTGCGAGCCAGCCGGCGCGCGCGGCGGTGGCCTTGACCAGGTCGATCGCGCGCTCGTCCTTCAGGTGGCGCAGCCGGAACTCGACCGGGTCCGCGCCCGCGGCGGTCGCGAGCTCGTCGACATACGACTCGTGCGCGAACGAATTCGGCAGCGCCGACACGCCGCGCAGCCACGAGGCCCGCAGGATCGGCACCATGTCGTTTGCGACCACGCGCAAATTCGCGTACGCATACGGCGGCACCGCGGTGCGGTCGCCCATTTCGTAGGCGGTCGATTCGGGGTCGACCGTGCGTGTCAGCAGCAGCGCCAGCGTGGGCGCGCCGTTCGACGGGTACGAGGTCTGGAAGTCGTAGGCCGCGGCGCGGCCGTCGGCAGCGAGGCCGCCGTTGACCTGCATCAGCTGCGCCGCGCCCTTCGGCTCCCACAGATGCTCCTGCTCGCGCGACAGCTGCACGCGCACCGGCGCACCGACCGCGCGCGACAGCAGCGCCGCATCGGCGGCCACGTCGTCGGCGCCGTTGCGACCGTAGCAGCCGGCCGCCTCCATGCGGATCACGTCGATCGCGGTGTCGGCCAGACCGGTCAGCAGCGCGAGGTCGGCGCGCAGCACGTGCGGGTTCTGCGAACCCGTCCAGACCGTCATCGCCGCACTCTCTTCGCCCGATCCTTCGCGCCAGTCGGCGAGCGCGCACGACGGCCCGATCGATGCATGCAGCTGGTACGGCCAGACATAGTCGCGCTGCATCGCCTGCGCCGCGCCGGCGATCGCGGCGTCCACATCGCCGTGCTCGACGAGCAGGCGGCGCGTCGACGGGTGCCGGCGCAGCGCGCTTTTCAAGTCGTCGAGTGCGGCGCTGCCGGGCCAGTCCTTCCAGCGCAGCCTCAGCTGGCGCATCGCCGCGTCGGCCTGCTCCTCGCGCTCGGCGACGATGCCGACGAAATCGCGGATCACGACGACCGCGCGAATCCCTTCGATGTGAGCGATCGAGCGCTCGTCGACCGACTCCAGCGTGTTGCCGACGAAGTCGCCGGCGTCGACGCCGGCGTAGGGCGGTCGCACGACGCGGCCGTGCAGCATGCCGGGCACGCGCTTGTCGTGCACGAACACTTCGGCGCCGCTGGCCTTCGCGGGAATGTCGACGCGCGGCGACGACCGGCCGACGAGGCGGTAGCCTTCTGGCGGCTTCGGCGGGGCCTCGAACGACAGCGACAGCTCGACATGCCGGCCGCCGAGCAGCGCGCGCAGATCGAACGGGCGCTGCGCCTGCGCGGCCCGCGCGACCAGCCAGGCGCGCGCCTGCGCCGCCGCCTGGCGCAACGGTACGGCGTGGATCTGGATCGAGCTGCTGGCAATCGTCGCGCCCTGGTTCGGCGCCAGCGCGGTGCTGCCGAGCACGACATTGACGGCGTCAAGCGACACCTCGAGTTCCTCGGCCACGATCTGCGCGAGCGCGGTGGCCAGGCCGGTACCGAGGTCGACGTGACCGTGCAACGCGGTGACGCTGCCGTCGTCCCAGACCGCGATCAGGATCTCCGCGCCCTCGGCCGGGTTCGCGGCCACCGTCGCCGGCTGGCCCGCTGCCGGTGGCCCGGGCGGCGGCGGCATGCGCGTGACGAGCAGCACGCCGTCGGCCGCGTGCAGATCGGCGCGTGCGCGCGGCGTGTCGGCGCGGCGGGTCGTCATGCCATCGCCATCAGCGCCGCGGCGCGCTGCACCGCCTGCAGGATCTCGAGATGCGCGCCGCAGCGGCACAGGTTGTGCGCGAGCGCGTCGCGCACCTGCGCGTCGGTCGGCTGCGGCCGGCGCGCGAGCAGCGCGACGGTCGCGACGATCATGCCGTTCAGGCAGTAGCCGCACTGCGCCGCCTGGCAGTCCGTGAAGGCCTGCTGCACCGGATGCAGCTGCGCCGCGTGGCCCAGGCCTTCGAGCGTGATGACGTGGCGACCCTCGACGCCGCCCACCGGGATCACGCACGCGCGCGCCTCGATGCCGTCGACGAGCACGCTGCAGGCGCCGCACTCGCCGAGGCCGCAGCCGTACTTCGGGCCGTTCAGCCCGAGGTCGTTGCGCAGCACGTTCAGCAGCGGCGCATCGCGCGGCACGGCCAGCACATGAGCCTGGCCGTTGACGGTCAGCGCGACCACGTCGGCGTCAGGCCAGGTCGCTCGACTGGATGCGCTTGACGCCCTTCGCGCTCATGCTCTTCCAGGCCGCGGCGAGCGAGCCGTTCAGATCGATCGCGCGGGTCGCGTCCTCGATCACGTAGACCTCGAAGCCGGCCTTGCGCGCGTCCATCGCGGTCCACGCGACGCAGAAGTCGGTGGCCAGCCCGGTGATGTACAGCGTCTTGATGCCGCGCGCCTTCAGGTAGCCGGCCAGGCCGGTCGCGGTCTTGTGGTCGGCTTCGTCGAAGGCGGAGTAACTGTCCATCTCCTTGTGGAAACCCTTGCGGATGATGATCTGCGCGGTCGGCAGCAACAGGCCCTTGTGCAGCGCGGCGTCATCGGTGCCCTGCACGCAGTGGTCGGGCCACAGCACTTGCGTGCCGTAGCTCAGCTTGGTGGTCTCGAACGGCTTCTTGCCTTGATGCGTGCTCGCGAACGACGCGTGGCCGGGCGTGTGCCAGTCCTGCGTGACGACGATGTTCTGGAAGCCGACGGCGAGTTTGTTGATCACCGGCACGACTTCCTCGCCGCCCTTCACCGGCAAGGTGCCGCCGGTGACGAAGCAGTTCTGCACGTCGACGACGATCAGCGCGCTCCTTGCATCGGGCGTGATCTTCGCGGCGCCGAACGATCTGCCGGTCGCGGCGAGCGCGGCGGCGCCGGACAGGGCCTTCAACAGGGTTCTGCGGGTGGTGGCGTGCATGGGGAGACCTCCGGGTGATGAGTGGTGTAAGCCTGTGCCGGCGACGCGTCGAAAACTGAGCCCTCTATACGCTGAGATAGGCGCGCCGCACCTCCTCGTTGACCGCGAGTTCGGCCATCGAAGCCTGGTAGCGGATCTGGCCCTTCTCGAGCACATAGGCCCGATCCGACACCAGCTCCGCGAAATGCATGTTCTGCTCGGACAGCAGGATGCTGACACCCTGCGCCTTCAGCTCGAGAATCATCTGCACCATCTGCTCGACGATGACCGGCGCGACGCCCTCGCTCGGCTCGTCGAGCAGCACGAGGTAGGGGTTGCCCATCAGCGTGCGCGCGACGCTGAGCATCTGCTGCTCGCCGCCGCTCATGCGGCCGCCCGGGCGGTCCGGCATTTCGCCGAGGTTGGGGAACAGCTTGAACAGTTTCGCGGTCGACCACAGCGGCGCGGCAGTGCCGTCGGCCCATTGTCGCGCGGGCTGCTTGCCGACCTCGAGGTTTTCCATCACGCTGAGATCACCGAATACGCGGCGGTCTTCCGGCACGTAGCCGAGGCCGCGGCGCGCGACCTCGTGCGGCTCGGCTTTCGACACGTCCTGGCCGAGAAAGCGGATCGTGCCCTTGCGCTTCGGGAGCAGGCCCATCAGCGCCTTCAGCGTGGTCGACTTGCCGGCGCCGTTGCGGCCCATCAGCGCGACGACCTCGCCGCGGTTCACGTGCAGGTCCACGTCGTACAGGATCTGCGCGGCGCCGTACCAGGCGCACAGCGCGTTCGCTTCGAGCAGCGCGTTCGTCGTCATGCCGTCGCCGCCTTCTTGTCTTTCTCGAAAGTCTTGCCGCTGCCGAAGTACACCTCCTGCACCTTCGGGTGGTCGCGGATCTCGGCCGGTTTGCCTGCGGCGATCAGGCGCCCGCGCGCCAGCACGATCATCCGGTCGGCGTAGACGAACACCACGTCCATGCTGTGCTCGGTGAACAGCACCGCCATGCCGCGCTCGACGACGAGCCGCTTGGTCAGCGCCATCAGCGCGTTGCGTTCCTGCGGTGCCATGCCGGCGGTCGGCTCGTCCATCAGCAGCAGCTTCGGCGCGTTGGCCATCGCGATCGCGAGCTCGACACGCTTGACGTCGCCGTACGCGAGCGCGCTGCACGGCCGATCCGCCTGCGCCTGCATGCCGACCTGCGCCAGCAGCGCGAGCGCCTCGCCGCGCCGATGATCGGCGGCGCGCTTCCACAGCGAATACAGCTTCGCGTCGGCCGAGATCAGCGCCATCTGCACGTTCTCGACCACCGTCAGCGACGCGAAGGTCTCGGCGATCTGGAAGGTGCGGCCGACACCGCGGTGCCAGATGTCGCGCGGCCTGCGGCCGATCAGCTCGATGCCGTCGAGTGTGATCGAGCCGGCGTCGGCGCGCAGCTGGCCGTTGACCATGTTGAAGGTGGTCGACTTGCCGGCGCCGTTCGGCCCGATCAGCGCGAGCAGTTCTCCGGCCGCGACCTCGAAGCTGACGCCGTCGACCGCGCGGTTGCCGCCGAAGGATTTGCCGAGGTCGGTGACCTTGAGCAAGCTCATGTGTTCGACTTCTTCATGCGATCGAACAAGCCACCGACGAAGCCCGCGATGCCCTGCGGGAACACCAGCACCGGCAGCAGGATGATGCCGCCGAGCAATGCGCGCCAGTAGTCGGTGTTGCGCGCGACCGCGTCCTGCAGCCAGGTGAAGGTGACGGCACCGACGATCGGCCCGGCGAGCGTCTGCAAGCCGCCCAGCAAGACCATGACAAGGCCGTCGACAGATCGGCCGACCGCCACCGTGTCCGGCGAGATGCTGCCCTTCGAGAAC
>JANXZN010000065.1 GCA_025355545.1 Rhizobacter sp. | reverse complement strand
GCCGCACTGAAACGCCGCGCCGCCGCGCTCGGCTTCGAGATCAAACTGTCCTCAGTGCCGGCATGAAGACCCAGCCCCCGTTACTGTTTCTTGAGAGGTTGTTCGATGCTCGAAACTTGAGACTCTGACGCCTAACGACATTCAGGATTCATTTTGTTTCTCATGAGGACGTCATTTGAACCTCAAGGCACGTTGCCAGAGATGCCCTGCCCTTGCCACAGGTGGGCTGGAGATGCCATTTTCTCGTTGCCGTATGTGACTCCGACTTTGCATCGCGCAGGCCAGTCGCGCTTTGGGCGCGGTCCCACGCAGCAAGCACGGTTTCACGAGGCCTGGGGTCCGCGATACACGCCTTCCCCATGCGGCGCGGCCATGAACTCCGGCAGCCGCTCCACCGCCGCCGAATACGCCTGCAGCAGCGGGTGTGCCGCGGCAGGGGTGGCGTCGGGCGTCGCCTGCTGGATGAACTGCCAGACCACCGCCGTCGTCGGGCCGGCCTGGTCCATCGTCGCGCTGGTCACGGGCAGGGGTTGGCGCGCGAGTTCGGTCTCGAGCGCTCCGCAGGCCGCGCGCAACTGGTTGCCGACCCGATCGAGCCAGGGCGCGTGCCGCTTCTCGGGTGGCCGCACGTTGTGCTCGTAGACGATCTGCACGCTCTTCTCGCAGGCGGCGAGCGCCAGGCCGATCACGCGCAGCGCGTGCTGCAGTCCGGCGACGCCGGCAGGCAGCGGGCTCTTGCGCGGCGCCGCCAGCGCTTGGGCGTACTCGATGATCAGTGTCGAGTCCATCAGCACCGTGGCGTCGTCGCAGACCAGCGACGGCGCCTTGACGACCGGGTTGATGGCCTCGAACTGCGCGTAGCCGCGGAACACCGAGACCGAGCGGTGCTCGAACGGCAGGCCCAGCAGTTGCAGCGATATTGCGACACGGCGCACGTAGGGCGAATCCAGCATGCCGATGAGTTGCATCGTGCCTCCCGCAAAGATGCGAATGCTACGGCGCGCGCGACTGCCGCTCGCCGCCGCGCTGCCAGTCGCCGCCTTCGTAGCGGCTGTTCGCCATCTCGAGCACGCGGCGCGCGCTCGCCACTGCGGCGCCGGCCTGCGCCGACGCGTGTTCCAGCGCGGCCAGGCCGGTGATGCCGTCCTGGACCTCCTGCATCGCCGTCAGCACGGCGCGGCGGTAGTTGGCGACCGTCGCGTCGTAGCCGGCGGCCGCGAAATCGACATTCGCGCGGATGCGCCCGCCGTCGAAGATCGTCTGCGTCGCGCTCACGCCAAACGACCACAGCAGGCTCGGCGCATTCAACAGGCTCGCCAGATCGCGGCTGTCCACGCCCAGCGACGGTGCCAGCAGGATGCTCGGGTAGAACGCGGCGCGTGCGACGCCGATCCGCGCGTTCGCGGCAGCCATCGCGCGCTCGGCCGAGGCCACGTCGGGCCGGCGCTCGAGCACGTCGGACGGCACCCCGAGCGCGATCGACGGTGCCGCGGCGTCGCCGGCCTCCGCAGCCAACGCGGGCTGCGCCTCGGGCGCGAGCGTGAACAGCGGCGCGGGCGTGCCGATGAGCGTGGCGATCGCGTGTTCGAACGGGTCGCGCAAGTCTCGCCGAGCGCCTGCAGCGCCAGCACCGAGGCCAGGATCGACAGCGGGATCGTCAGCCCGATGATCAAGGTGCTGCGCCAGTTGCCGAGGAACAGCAGCACCATCGCGGCGGTCAATGCCGCGTCGATCAGCGCCTCGATCACCACGCCCTTGACGGCGGCCTTCACGAACACCGACTGGTCGAACAGCGGCGTGACCTTTATGTCGGCCGGCGAGCCGTTCATGCGCACCGTGTACTCGGTCGCACCGAACTTCGCGTTGCCCGACGGCAGGATCAGGTTCTGCAGGTTCGGCGCGTTGACGACGTCGGCCGGCGCGAGGCCGCGCGCCTGCAGCGCCGCCATGTCGAGGTCGACCGAGATGAGCCGGTTCTTGCCGCCCTAGGGGAACGGGATCGCGACGCCGGGGATCGTGATCAGCTGCGGGCGCAGCGTGTTGATCGCCAGGTCGAACACGGTCTGTTCCGGCTGCGTCGGGCTGGCCAGGCCGAGCTAAATCACCGGGATGCTCGCGGCCGAGTACTTGATGATCAGCGGCGGCGAGGTGCCCGGTGGCAGCTGCCGCACCTGGGTCTGCCCGATCGCGACGATCTGTGCCAGCGCGGTCTGGATGTTGGCGTTCGGCTGGAAGAAGACCTTGATCACCGAGACGCCGGCCAGCGACTGCGATTCGATGTGCTCGATGTCGCTGACCGTCGTCGTCAGGCTGCGCTCGTTCTGCGCCGCGATGCGCTGGCCCATCTCCTGCGCCGACAGGCCGGTGTAGTTCCAGATGATGCTGATGACCGGGATGTTGATCTCGGGGAAGATGTCGGTCGCCATGCGCAGCAGCGCGAACGGCGTGGCCAGCACGATCAGCATCGCCATCACGATCAAGGTGCAGGGGCGCCTCAGTGCGAGCTGAACCATGTGGAAACGATGCGTTGCGTGCGGCCGCGAAGAGCGGATGATATTCAGAACCGCCTCGCAGCGTGGCGGCCGGCGGCCCGGGCGCGGCGCGCGCGGAGTCGTGCGTGACAATCGCGGCGCATGGACCACAGCTTCGTTTCCGCGTTCATCCTGCTGCTGCTGGTGCTGGACCCGCTGGGCAGTCTGCCGGTGTTCATCCCCATCATGCGCGACGTGGCGCCCGAGCGCCGCACCTGGGTCGCGCTGCGCGAGGTCGGCATCGCGTTCGGCGTGCTGGTCGCGTTCATGTTCCTGGGCAACGG
This sequence comes from Rhizobacter sp., assembly GCA_025355545.1. GTDB lineage: Bacteria > Pseudomonadota > Gammaproteobacteria > Burkholderiales > Burkholderiaceae_C > LMDS01. The sequence goes on along the minus strand of JANXZN010000065.1, from coordinate 3,884 downwards.
CTTCCTGAACGTGTTGCGCCTGTCGGAGCGCTCGCTCGAGGTCGCCGGCGGCGTGATCCTGCTGATGGTCGCGATCCGCATGATCTTCAGCCACGAGGGCGGCGTCTACGGCGTGCCCGAAGGCCGGGAGCCGATGATCTTCCCGCTCGCGGTGCCGCTGCTGGCCGGGCCGTCGGCGATGGCCACGGTGCTGCTGCTCGCGTCGCGCCAGCCGGACCGGGTGCTGTCGTGGGCCGTCGCGCTGGCGTGCGCGATGGCGGTGTCGGGCGCGGTGCTGCTGCTGTGCGACCGCATCCGGCGCCTGCTCGGCGACTCGGTGGTTTCGGCGCTCGAGAAGCTGATGGGGCTGGTGCTGACCGCGATCGCGGTCGAGATGATCCTGGCCGGGTTGAAGCGCTACTTCATGGCGCCGTTGTAGCGGGCGATGCGCGGGGCCAGGCCTGCCTTCGCGGCCCGCCCCGCGTGCCGATCACTTCGGCAGCAGCACCTTGTCGACGACGTGGATCACGCCGTTGGACTGGATCACATCCGCGATCGTGACCTTCGCTGTGCCGCCGGTTTCGTCCATCACCATCACGTTGCCGCCCGCGGACAGCGCGGTGAGCGTCCCGCCCGAGACGGTCTTGAGCGTCGCCTTGCCGCCGCCCGCAGCGATCGCCTTGCTCAGTGCGGCCGCGTCCATCTTGCCGGCAACGACGTGGTACGCAAGTACCTTGGTCAGTGCAGGCTTGTTCTCGGGCTTCAGCAAGGTGTCGACCGTGCCTGCCGGCAGTGCGGAGAACGCCGCGTTCGTCGGCGCGAAGACGGTGAACGGCCCGGGCCCCTTGAGCGTCTCGACGAGGCCGGCGGCCTTGACCGCGGCAACCAGGGTCGTGTGGTCCTTCGAGTTGACGGCGTTGTCGATGATGTCCTTGGTCGGATACATCGCCGCGCCGCCGACCATGGGCGGGCCGGCGTTCGCGGAGGTTCCGCCGCCGACCATCGGTGCACAGGCCGACAGCGCCGAGAGCGACGCGACGAGCGCGAAGGAGAGGGTGGACAGCTTGATCGATTTCATGGTGACTTTCCGAGGTGGGTTGGTTGGCGCGCGTTGCTGCTGCGTCCCGGTTTGGTACGCGATACCTGGTGCAGCGGATGCGCCTGGCGCGCTGTTTCGTCGGGCAAGGGTCGCCGCGAATCAGCTTGCGTATCCGCGCGAAGCGAGCGCCCGGTCCTGCAGCCGGGCCGGGGGCACGACGCGATCGCCCGCAAGGCATCGAGACACTTCACCAGCGCGCCCCCACGCCCGGTCGTCCAGGGTCTCGCGCCATCGCAGCAGCGCCGGCATGGCGCTGGCGACCTTCGATTCGACGCTCGCGCTGGCGCTGTTCGTCAACGCCGCGATCGTGATCGTCGCGCTGAACGTCTGGATGCCGCGGCGCCTGCTTCCCGCGTTCAGAAGTTCACCGCCAGCGACACGCGGAACGACCTCGACTCGATCGGGTGGAAATGGATGTCGTCGACGCCGGCGGCCGGCTCGCCCTGCAGGCGCGAGGTGTAGTAGTAGTCGATTGCCGATGCCTTTCGATTCGTGAGGTTGAAGCCCTCGAGTTCGACGCGCATGCGCGGGCTGATCTTGTAGCCGATGCGACCGTTCAGCGTTGCCGTGCTGGAAGATCGAACCGAGTTGTCCTCGATCAACGGCCGCGGGCCGAAATAGCGCACCTGCATTGCGCCGAACCACGGGCCGAGCTTGTCGACCGCGACGGCAATCGACGCGACGCCTTCGACGGACCCGGGGATTCTCAGCCCGATGGCGTCCGGATCGTTGTCGCTGAAGCGCGCGCGGGCGAAGGCCACGTCGGCATCCACCGTGAGCCAGTCGGACAGCTTGTAGTAGTTCGCCAGCTCGAAGCCCGTGCGGCGGCTCGGTCGGCCGGCCTCGGTCGTTCCTGCGTCGCCGGCAAAGGTGAGTTCGGATGCGAAGTCCAGGCGGTAGACGGACAGCGATGTCTGCAGGCCCGGGATGAAGGAGGTCCGCACGCCAAGCTCGTAGCCCTTGGACCGGACCAGCGCCGGCACCTTGGCCGCCGCGTCGCCGCTCTTCGGATCGACGGTCAGCGTCGTGCCGCGCGCGTCGTTGCTGTGGAAGCCGCCGCCTGCGTTGATGTAGAACTCGGTCTCGCTCCAGGGCCCGAAGATCAGCGCCAGCTTCGGGTTCGCGATGCTCGCCGTCACCTTGCCGGTGTTCGCGGCGTTGTCGCTCCTCACGTCGAAGCGGTAGGTGTCGCCCCGCGCCCCGACCACGGTCCTGAACCGCGGCGCCCAGCGCGTCGCGTTCTCCGCGTACACGCTGACACTGGTCTCGACGATGTGATCGCGCCGCGTGGTCGACAGCGTCTGCCGGTCCTTCGTGCTCAGCAGGCCGTTGAAGATGTTGTCATTCTGGAATTGAATGCCCACGGTGTTCTCCGACTCGCTGCCGAGGCCGCTCATGCGCCACGTCTGGCTGGCGTTGACGCCGGTGGTGCGGCGCCGATCGGGCTGCGCGAACTGGTCGCCGTTGACCGGGTCGTCCAGGAAGTAGGTGAAGTTGGAGAACAGGTCGAGCTTCCAGTCGATCAGATAGGCGTTGACGTTGGTTCTCGACGCTGCATCGGCCCGCCGCCAGGCGCCGGAGATGCTGTACCGATGGGACTCCCCGCCGTCGCTGATGTCGATCGCGTCGAAGCGGCCGAGTTGACCGGCATCCACCGCGCGCTTCGCGATCTGGTCGGTCGAGTTCCACTTCGCGCGGTAGCCCATCGCGGTGATGTTGAACCCGTTCGCGGCATCGCCTGCGCTGTAGCGCAGCACGGCGTTGAACTTGCCGTAGTCGTCGGGGTGCACGAACGGGCCGTCGTTGTGCATCGCCTCCAGGGCATAGAGCAGGTTGCCGCTGCCCAGCCTGGGCGAGTCGGCCAGCAGCACGCGCCGAAAGCCGTTCTCGCCGAAGCCGACGCTGGCGATCCCCTGACCGAGCTTGTCGGCGTACTTCAGGCTCACGGCGCCTGCCGATGAAAAGTCGCCTTCGTTCGCGTAATACGGGCCTTTCTTGTATTCGAGGCCGGTGGCCAGTTCGGGAATCACGAAGTTCAGGTCGGTCCAGCCCTGACCGTGCGAGTGCGACCGCTGGTTCACGACCATGCCGTCCAAGGTCGTTCTGAGGTCGGTGCCGTGATCGAGGTTGAAGCCGCGCAGGTAGAACTGGTTCGCCTTGCCTTCGCCGCTGTGCTGGCTGACGACCAGGCCGGGCGCTGCTTCCAGCAACTCGCCGGGGCGGTAGACCGTGCGCGCCTCCAGCTGCTGTTGCGTCACGGTGCCGACGTTGGCGGAGTCGGCCACGCCCACCAGGTTCGTGGCATTGCCGAGCACGACCACTTTTTCCAGCTCCTGCGGGCCGCCGGCCCAGGCCCGTGAGCCGGCGAGGATGGAGAACACCGCACAGGCGATTGCCGTGCGCTTGAGACAGCGAGGATGAAGTTTGGGATTCACGGGTGTACTCGATTGGGTCGGCGGCGCGCGCGCGCGAGTGCTGGCGCGACCACCGTCTTGCAAAGTGGGCGGCCACGCGAAGCACGTTCGTGGGGCATCGCCGCGTGTGGAAGGCGCCCGCGGGCGCCCGTCGTTCCGTACGGGGAGGACTAGTGTAGTGTTGCATTCTGTTTAAAATTTAAGCGGCTATTCGCTCGGATGACCTTCTGCAGGATGTCGGCAGCGCTCTAGGTCCAGATGAACGGTTTGGGCTTGGTGTTGTGATGGGCGACGTACTCATCAATGGCGGCGACCAACTCCGCCACGCTGGTGAACACGCCACGACGCAGCCGATTGACGGTGATGTCGCGGAAGAAGCGCTCGACCATGTT
>JANXZN010000064.1 GCA_025355545.1 Rhizobacter sp. | reverse complement strand
CTTGGCTTCGCCGCCGTACAGCTTGCTCAGCACGGTCGTGATCGCCGCCGTCAACGTGGTCTTGCCGTGGTCGACGTGACCGATCGTGCCCACGTTCACGTGCGGCTTGGTCCGCTCATATTTGCTTTTTGCCATTTCAGTTTCTCCAGCGAGTAAAGAGCAATGCCAGTGGTGGGTTTAAGGTTTCCGTCGGGGTGTTGATTCGCGCGCCACTGGCAACGCGCGATACCACGCCGAAGACCGGCTTGATGTCTCTTGGCTTTAGCCGTTACTTACCGCGCGCGGTGATGATCGCGTCGGCCACGTTCTTCGGAGCCTCGCTGTAGTGCTTGAACTCCATCGTGTATGTGGCGCGGCCTTGCGACATCGAACGCAGCGTGGTCGAGTAGCCGAACATTTCCGACAGCGGCACTTCGGCCTTGATGACCTTGCCGCCGCCGGGCATGTCGTCCATGCCCTGCACCATGCCGCGCCGTGACGACAGATCGCCCATCACGCTGCCGGCATAGTCTTCCGGCGTTTCCACTTCGACCGCCATCATCGGCTCGAGAATCACCGGCGAGGCCTTGCGGCAGCCGTCCTTGAAACCCAGCGACGCTGCCATCTTGAACGCGTTTTCGTTCGAGTCCACCTCATGGTACGAACCGAAGGTCAGCGTGACCTTGACGTCGACCACCGGGTAACCCGCCAGCACGCCGGCCGGCAGCGAATCTTCTACGCCCTTGCGCACTGCGGGAATGAATTCCTTCGGCACCACGCCGCCCTTGGTCGCGTCGACGAACTCGAAGCCCTTGCCCGGCTCCTGCGGTTCGAGCTTCAGCACGACGTGGCCGTACTGGCCCTTGCCGCCCGACTGACGCACGAACTTGCCTTCGATGTCTTGCACCGGTTTGCGGATCGTTTCGCGATACGCCACCTGCGGCTTGCCGACATTGGCCTCCACGCCGAATTCGCGCTTCATGCGGTCGACGATGATTTCGAGGTGCAACTCGCCCATGCCGGAGATGATGGTCTGGCCCGATTCTTCGTCGGTCTTGACGCGGAACGACGGATCCTCCTGCGCCAAGCGACCGAGCGCGATGCCCATCTTCTCCTGGTCAGGCTTGGTCTTCGGCTCGACGGCCTGCGAGATCACCGGCTCCGGGAAGATCATCTTCTCGAGCGTGATGATCGAGGTCGGATCGCACAGGGTCTCGCCCGTGGTCACGTCTTTCAGGCCCACGCAGGCGGCGATGTCACCGGCCAGAATTTCCTTGATTTCTTCGCGCTGGTTCGCATGCATCTGCAAGATGCGACCGATGCGTTCCTTCTTGCCGCGGATCGGGTTGAAGACCGAGTCGCCCGACTTGAGCACGCCCGAATAGACGCGCACGAAGGTGAGCTGGCCGACGTAGGGGTCGGTCATCAGCTTGAACGCCAGCGCGGCGAACTTCTCGTCGTCGGCGGCACGGCGCTGGGTCGGCTTGTCGTCGTCGTCGATGCCCGGCACCGGCGGGATGTCGACCGGCGACGGCATGAAATCGACCACGCCGTCGAGCATGCGCTGCACGCCCTTGTTCTTGAACGCGGAGCCGCAGAACATCGGCTGAATCTCGGCGCCGATCGTGCGCGTGCGGATGCCGAGCTTGATCTCGTCCTCGGACAGGTCGCCCGACTCGAGGTACTTGTTCATCAGCTCTTCAGACGACTCGGCGGCCGCCTCGAGCATGTTCTCGCGCCACTTCTTGGCTTCCTCGAGCAACTCGGCCGGGATCTCGCGATAGTCGAACTTCATGCCTTGCGAGGCCTCGTCCCAGATGATCGCCTTCATCTTGATCAGGTCGACCACGCCGATGAAGCTCTCTTCGGCACCGATCGGGATCACGATGGGCACCGGGTTCGCCATCAGGCGCACCTTCATCTGCTCGTAGACCTTGTAGAAGTTCGCACCGGTTCGATCCATCTTGTTGACGAACGCGAGGCGCGGCACCTTGTACTTGTTGGCCTGGCGCCAGACGGTTTCACTTTGCGGCTGCACCCCGCCCACGGCGCAGTACACCATGCAGGCGCCGTCCAGCACACGCATCGAGCGCTCGACCTCGATCGTGAAGTCGACGTGCCCGGGGGTGTCGATGATGTTGATGCGGTGCTCGGGGAAGCCGAGCTCCATGCCCTTCCAGAAGCACGTGGTCGCGGCCGACGTGATCGTGATGCCACGCTCCTGTTCCTGCTCCATCCAGTCCATCGTGGCCGCGCCGTCGTGCACTTCACCGATCTTGTGGTTCACGCCGGTGTAGAACAGGATGCGCTCGGTGGTCGTGGTCTTGCCGGCGTCGATGTGCGCCGAGATGCCGATATTGCGATAGCGCTCGATGGGGGTCTTGCGGGCCATGATGTGGCACTCCAAAGTGCATGACAAAAACGCGGGCCGCTCGCGGGTACGTACAAACCCGATGAGCGGCCGGGACGGAAAACGGTGGGTTAGAAGCGGAAGTGCGAGAACGCCTTGTTGGCCTCGGCCATGCGGTGCACTTCGTCGCGCTTCTTCATCGCGCCGCCGCGGCCTTCAACGGCCTCGAGCAGTTCGTTGGCCAGACGCTGCGCCATCGACTTCTCGCCGCGCTTGCGGGCTGTTTCCTTCAGCCAGCGCATCGCCAGCGCGACACGGCGCACCGGGCGAACTTCCACCGGAACCTGGTAGTTCGCACCGCCGACGCGGCGTGACTTCACTTCGACCATCGGCTTGATGTTGTTCAGCGCGGTGATGAAGACCTCAAGCGGGTCCTTGCCCGACTTCTTCTCGACCTGCTCCAGCGCACCGTAGATGATGCGCTCGGCAATGGCCTTCTTGCCCGACTCCATGATCACGTTCATGAACTTGGACAGATCGACCGAGCCGAACTTCGGATCGGGGAGGATGTCCCGCTTGGGGACTTCGCGACGACGAGGCATTTCTCTTCCTTTTGCTTCAGTTGGCAAGTTGCTTTCGCACCCGCCGCGGATGACCTATATGAGGCCATCCAACTTACTCGGCAAGCCGGGACGCCTTGCCGAAAATGATCGCAGCCCGAAAGCCGGATCGCGATTGGCTCTTAAGCCTTCTTCGGACGCTTGGCGCCGTACTTCGAACGCGACTGCTTGCGGTCTTTGACGCCTTGCAGGTCGAGCGAACCACGCACGATGTGGTAACGCACACCCGGCAGGTCTTTCACGCGGCCGCCGCGCACGAGCACGACGCTGTGCTCCTGCAGGTTGTGACCTTCGCCGCCGATGTAGGAGATGATTTCGAAGCCGTTGGTCAGGCGAACCTTGGCCACTTTACGCAGCGCGGAGTTCGGCTTCTTCGGCGTCGTCGTATACACCCGAGATCACGAAGTCCAAGTCGCCGGCGCTGCAGGGCGGCCCCCAGCGGCGCGGCGTGTGCACTCGGGTGTATACGACGACGCCGAAGAAGCCGAACTCCGCGCTGCGTAAAGTGGCCAAGGTTCGCCTGACCAACGGCTTCGAAATCATCTCCTA
>JANXZN010000055.1 GCA_025355545.1 Rhizobacter sp. | reverse complement strand
TCCGCGACATCACCGTCAATCGGCTGCGTCGTGGCGTGTTCACCAGCGTGGCGGAGTTGGTCGCCGCCATTGATGCGTACGTCGCCCATCACAACACCAAGCCCAAACCGTTCATCTGGACCAAGAGCGCTGCCGACATCTTGCAGAAGGTCATCCGAGCGAATAGCCGCTTAAGTTCTAAACAGAATGCAACACTACACTAGGTGCGAAAGTCCTTCGCGCTGAAGTCGCCACCGCTGGCTTCGAGGTACTGGACCAGCTCCTGCCCGGGCAGCGCCTGGCAACGCCTGACGACGGGGGCGACGCGCCGGTCCTGCAGTGCCACCTCGTGCACGACACCGCTCTTGCCGCGAAAGCGCAGGTGCAGCTCGCTGCCCTCGACCTGGGCGGGGCGGTTGCGCAGCGTCGTGAGGCCGAACGAGCCGTTGCTGCGCGCGAATTCGTCGTTGCCGACGCGCATCAGCGTCGTGTCGAGCAGCCGCACGATCGCAGCGATCGCCCTCTCGCGCGGCACGCGCTGGTCGACCGGCGCCGCGAGGTCGCGCGTCACGCGGGCACGAATGCGCGGCAGCGCGGCGCCGAACTCGAGCAGGCGCTCAAACTTGGTCTCTTCGCGGGCGCAGCGCCATGCGGCGTGATAACGCTACTGCTTGCGACCGCGCGCATCGCGCCCGGTCGCCTGCAGGTGCGCGTGCGGCAGCGGGCAGATGCAGACCTGCGAGTACGCGGGCGGAATCGCCAGCGCGTGGATGCGCGTCAGCTGCGTCCGGTCGCGTAGCCGCCGACCGTCGGGTCGTCGATAGACGAAGGCATCGCCGCGGCGCGTGCGGCGAATGCCCGGCGCGTCGTCGCTGACGTAGGCCAGCCCGGGCGGCGCGATGGCATCGCCGGCCGCCGCCGCCCGCACCGTCATCGCGCCGTCAGCGCCGCAGGGCCTGCTCGAGTTGCGCCTTGTTCATGCGCGAGCGGCCCTTCACGCCGCGCTGGCTCGCCTCGTTGCGCAACTGCGCGAGCGTGCGTCCGCCCGCGCCTTCGTGCGAATGCAGGCCGCCGCGCCGGCCCGCGGAGATGTCGTCGACCGACGAGGCGCTCGCCTTGTCGGCCTCGCCATGCTGCGCGCGTTCCTTGTTGACGGTGCGCGCGGCGATCTCCTCGGCGAGCTTCTCGCCTTTGCCGTGATCGCGCAGGCTCTCCTTGATGTGTTCGTACTGGCGTTCGCGCTTCGCGCTCCAGGTATTGCGAGGCAAGACGGCTCCTTCGGCAGGCGGTGGCACCAGCGGGTGGACGAAGCCGCTGCCGGGCTTCGGCTGGTGTTGGGGATGTGGCCACCGGCGGCCTGTCGCCGGGCGGCTCCCGCACCGGGTCCGGATGCTCCGGGCGCAGCGGGTCGCGCACCGGTACGACGTCGGGCGCCGGTGCGGGCGGAGGCGCCGGCGGCCGGTTCGGGGCGTCCGGGATCACCGGCGGCTCGATGTGGTCGAACGAGATCATCGCGATCCTTTCGTCGGTTCGAATTCCAGCGCGCGCATGCTCTTCGCGAGCGTCTGCTTGGTGCGCGCATAGGCGTGCCAGGGTTGGTTGCCGTGCCCGAGCCGCGCGTCGACATTGCGCAGCGTCCAGTGCGCGCCGCCGTCGACCTGGGCCAGCTCGCTCCAGTCCAGCGGCACCGAGACGCCCAGCCCGGCGCGCGCGCGCACCGACCAGGCCGCCGCGGTGGTCGCGCCCCAACCGTTGCGCAGGTAGTCGATGAAGATTTTGCCGAGGCGGTTGCGCGGCCCGCTCTTCGCGACGAAACGCTGCGGGATCACGTCGGCCAGACGCACCACGATCGCCTGCGAGAACTGGCGCACCGTTTGCCAGTCGTGGCGCGCGGCCAGCGGCACGACCACGTGCAGGCCCTTGCCGCCGCTGGTCTTCAGGAAACTCGTCAGGCCCAGCTCGGCGAGGAACGTCTGGACGAGTTGCGCGGCCTCGCGCAGCGCCGGCCACGCGACGCCGCTGCCCGGGTCGAGGTCGAAGACCATCCGATCGGGGCGCGGCAAGCTGCGCGTCGTCATGTTCCAGGTGTGCAGCTCGATCACGTTCATCTGCGCGGCCGACACCAGCCCCTCGGCGCTGGTGACGACCAGCAGCGCGTCGTGACCGGGGTCGAGCGCCTTGTCGAGCCGGGCGATGCCCGGCAGCGCGGTCTCGTCGGCGTGCTTCTGGAAGAACTGCACGCCGGCCACGCCCGCAGGTGCCCGCACCAGCGCGACCGGTCGGGCCTTCAGGTGCGGCAGCATCAGCGCCGCGACGCGCGCGTAGTAGTCGACGAGTTCGCCCTTCGTGACGCCGCTGGCCGCGTCGATGACGCGCTCGGCGTGGCTGACCCGGCTCGCGTTTCCAGCGCTGCCGCGCTTCGCCGCGGCCTTCACGGGCGCCGGCTGCGGCGTCTCCCTGATGATGGCGGCGGCCGGCTTGTCGTCGCGCAGCCCGTGGAACACCGAATGCCGCACGCGGCCGTTCGTCGTCCACTGCGCGAACGACACTTCGGCGAGGAGATCGGGCTTGACCCAATGCGGCGTCGAATCGCCACGCGCGCCGACCTTGTCGGGCGCATCGCTGAACGGGCTGCGCGCGGTCTTCAGCTTGTCGAGACGCTTGCGCAGCGAGGCCAGCGTGCGCGCGTCGAAACCGGTGCCGACGTTGCCGGCATAGCGCAGCCTGCCCTTCGCGTCGTGCACGCCGAGCAGCAGCGCGCCGATGCCGACCCGCGCGCCTTTCGGCTCGGTGTAACCGCCGATCACGAACTCCTGGCGGTGGTGCGTCTTCAGCTTGATCCAGTCGGGCGAACGCTGCGAGCGGTAGCTCGAGTCCCTGCGCTTGCCGATCAGCCCTTCGAGCCCGGCCTCGCCGGCCGAGGCCAGCAGCGCTGCCGGGTCGCCGGCGAAGGCCTCGCTGAAGCGGATCGTCGGTGGCGACGCGACACCGAGCAGCGCCTGCAGGCGCTCGCGCCGCTCGGACAGCGGCCGCGATCGCAGGTCCTCGCCGGCGTGGAATGGCAGGTCGAAAACGAAGTACGTCAGGTCGCGCGTGCGCTGCGCGTCGAAGGCGTTCTGCAGCGCCTGAAAGTCCGGCACGCCCTGCGCATCGAGCACGACCAGCTCGCCGTCGAGCCAGCATGGCGCGAGCTTCAGTGCACGCACGGCGTCGACCATCGCGGGCAGTTTGGCCGACCAGTCGTTGCCGTTGCGCGTGATGCAGCGCACCGAACGGCCGTCGACGCGGGTCAGCAGCCGATAGCCGTCGAACTTGATCTCGTAGAGCCAGTCGTCGCCGGCCGGCACCGCGTCGACCAGGGTCGCGAGCTGCGGCGCGAGCGCCTGCGGCAGCGCGGCCCTGAAACAGGCCGGGGGCGCATTGCGCACGGCGCGGCCGGATGCGCGCGGAGCCGGCGTCTTCTCGAGCACGCTGTCGGGCGCGGCCGCAAGCACATCGAATTCGGCGGCGGCGCGGGCGTGCTCGTCGCGCTCCTTCATCAGCAGCCAGATCGGCTGGCGTTCGGCGTCGCGCGGCTTCATCCGCACCAGCGCCCAGCGCCCCTGCAGCTTCTCGCCGTCGAGGTCGAACTTCAGCTGCCCGCTGCGCAGGCCCGCGCGCGCATCGCCCACCGGGGTCCAGCGGCCGCGGTCCCAGACGATCACGCTGCCGGCGCCGTAGTGCCTGGGCGGGATCGTGCCTTCGAAGTCGGCATACGACAGCGGGTGGTCCTCGACCTGCACCGCCATGCGCTTGACCGATGGGTCCAGGCTTGGTCCTTTCGGCACCGCCCAGCTCTTCAGCGTGCCGTCGAGCTCGAGGCGGAAGTCGTAGTGCAGACTGCGTGCCGCGTGCTTCTGGATCACGAACGCGCGTTGTTCGGCCGCCGGACCGGCGCCCCCGCGCGGCTCGGGGGTGCGCGCGAAGTCGCGCATCCGGTGGTAGTCGGCCAGCGCGTGCGAGGTGGCCATCGCGGGCCTCAGCCGGTGCGGCGCTTTCGTGCGGCCGCCGGTGCGCGCGCCCGCCCCTTCAGGCTGCGCTTGAGCAGATCGGCCAGGTCAATAATGTCGGCCGACTTCGACGGGCCGGCGCTGCTGGCCTCCGGCTGGACCACGGTTTCGGTCTCGCCCGATTGGACCTTCCGGTGCACGAGTGCCATCACCTCGTCCTTGAACGAGTCGCGGTAGTCCTCGGGCTTGAACGGCCTGGACATGTCGTCCACGAGCTGCGCCGCCATCTTCAGCTCGGCCTCGCTCAGACCGGTGGCCTTCGCGCCCTCGGCCGGCAGGTTCAGGTCGGTCCAGGGCTTGATGTCGGCACCCCATCGCAACAGGTTCAGTACCAGCGCCGGCCCCACCGGCACGAGTGCGGCGAGATGCTGCTTGGTCTGGATCACGACCCGCGCCAGGCCGATGCGCTGTGTCTTCGCCAGCGTCTCGCGCAGCAGCGCGTAGACCTTCGCGCCCTTGCCGATGGGCGCGAGGTAGTACGGCCGGTCGAGATAGACAAAGGGGATTTCATGCGCCGCCACGAAGGCCTCGATATCGATCGACTGGGTCGACTGCGGGTACGCGGCGGCAATCTCCTCGTCGCTCAGCACGACGTAGTGCCCGTCCTCCACGGCCACCCCCTTGACGATGTGGCTCTTGTCGATCTCGCGGCCGGTTTTCTTGTTGATGCGCTTGTAACCCACCGGGTCCATGCTGCGCTTGTCGAGCCAGTCGAAGTCGATGCCGTGTTCAACGGTCGCGGTGTGCAGGCTGACCGGGATGTGCACGAGGCCGAAACTGATCGCGCCCTTCCACAGTATTCGGGAGCCGGTGGCCATGGCTGACGTCGCCGGTTCAGCGCAACTCGAAACAGCGCACCGGGCGCTGCGGTGTCGGGGGCGGCACGATCGCCTGCAGCATCTCGTCGCGCGGCACCGGGCACTCCGTGGCGGCGCGCAGCAAGCTCTCGACGATGAACCCGTCCTCCTCGATCACCTCGCCGAGCAGGCACTGTTGGCTGTCGAACAGCAGCGCGCGCGGCGCATCGTCGAGCAGCACGAGAAATTTGGCGGTTGCGTTCATCGAGGCGATGCTACGCAGCACATCCCGGCGCTCCAAGTCCACGCCGCCCGATTCGGATGTCGGAAAGCACCTACGGTCCAGCGGCGCCGGCGCCCCCTGATCCACGGGGTGGCTCGCTACGCGTCGGTGGTTCACAATGGCGCCAACTACAACCGACCGGGCGCGCCGCGCCAGGCACCCGTCGTTAGCGAGAACTCCCGGATGGAACCGACCTACTTCGCGCAGTATCGAGGCTTCGAGTTTCAGTGTTCGCCCGAGCGGCTGGGCGCCAATGCGTTCGCGCCGCGGCTGGTGATCTACGACGCGTACGAGGCCCTGACCCTGGAGATCCCGTTGGGCGTGCCCACCCCTCCGTTCGACAACCCGACCGTCGCTGCCCATCAGGCGTTCGCTCACGGCCGCCGCTGGGTAGATGGCGGGTACGCGGCGGCAGAGGGCAAGGCCCCGCAGCTCCTCGGACACTGACCAGGCGCGGCCGCAGGCCGCCGGCACGAATGAAAAGGGGCACCCAGCGCGTGCCCCTTTTCATTGCCGATCTTCGGCGGCGCGATCGAAGTCGAACCACCCACATTCCGGCGTCGCAGCGCGCCTTGCGGTCGAACGATTCCTGCCACCGCCGATGATGGGGCAGCGTGTCGTCGAAATCGGAAGCGGTGATTCCGACGCCACTTGCCGACCTGCGGCAGTGTCGTAAAAAAAGCCCGCGAACCCAGCATCGATGCGGATTTTCGGGCTGTCAATTTTGGTAGGCGCGATTGGACTCGAACCAACGACCCCCACCATGTCAAGGTGGTGCTCTAACCAGCTGAGCTACGCGCCTGCGCAGCCTTGGATTGTAGCAGCCAAGTCTGGCCTCACTTGCGCCGCACCGAGCGCACGCCGCCGATGCGCGCGGCCAGCCCGAGCACATGGCTCAGGCGCGCCGCGTCGGCGACCTCGATCGTGAAGGTCATCCAGGCGGTGCCGCCGGCCGAGTCCTTGACCGACTGCGTCTTGACCCCGGTGACGTTCATCTTCTCCTTCGCGAACAGCTCGGAAATGTCGCGCAGCAGCCCCTGCCGATCGGCCGCCTCGACGATCACGTCGATCGGGTACAGCGCCGGCCGGTCGCCGCGCGGCGCGCCCCAGGTGACGGCGATGACGCGCTCGGGCGCGCGCGCCGTTATCTGCTGGAAATTGCTGCAGACGCGGCGGTGCACCGCGACGCCCTTGCCGCGCGTCACGTAGCCGCCGATCGGATCCGGCGGCGCCGGCCGGCAGCAGCGCGCCAGGCTCGTCAGCAGCGACTCGACGCCGACCACCAGCACCCCGCTCTTGGGCAGCGTGGCCGAAGGTCGGCGCAACGCGATCAGGTCGTCGGGCGACGGCAGCGGCTCGGCCGGCCGCAGCAGGATCTCGATGTTGCGCAGCGAGAACTCGTCCTTGCCGACGACCTCGAACAGCGCGTCGGCGCCGCGAAAGCCGAGCTGCGCCGCCAGGTCGTCGAGCTTGACCGAGGTCTTGCCTTCGCGCTGCAGCAGCTTCTCGACCGCCTCGCGCCCGCGTGCCGCGGTCTCCTTCTGCGCCAGCAGGTTGAACCAGGCGCGCACCTTCGACTTCGCGCGCGCGCCCTTCAGGTAGCCCAGCTCGGGGTTGAGCCAGTCGAGCGACGGGCCGCCTTCCTTGGCGGCGATCACGTCGACGGTCTGGCCGCTGTGCAGCGGCGTGTTCAGCGGCACCATCGCGCCGTCGACGCGCGCGCCCCGGCAGCGGTGCCCGAGGTTGGTGTGCACGGTGTAGGCGAAATCGACCGGCGTCGCACCGGCCGGCAGTTCGACGACCGCCGCGGCCGGCGTGAAGACGTAGATGCGGTCGTCGGCCACCGCCGCGCCCGCCACCGTGCCGGCGTCGCCGGCGGCGCCGACGGTGTCGCGCTCCCAGGCCAGCAGCTGGCGCAGCACCGCCTTGCGCGCGTCGGCGATGCGCGCCTGTTCGTCGGCACCGGCGCTGACCCCGGCGTAGCCCTTCGCGCCGGCGTCCTTGTAGGCCCAGTGCGCAGCGACGCCGTGCTCGGCGTGCTCGTGCATCGCCCGGGTGCGAATCTGCACCTCGACGGCCCGGCCGCCCGCGTCGAGCACGACGGTGTGCAGCGACTGGTAGCCGTTCGGCTTCGGCCGCTCGATGTAGTCGTCGAACTCGCCCGCGACCGGCCGGAACAGCTCGTGCACCCGGCCCAGCACCGCATAGCAGCCGGCCACGTCGGGGACGATCACGCGTACTGCCCGCAGATCGAGCACCTGCGCGAAGTCCAGCCGCTTGCCCTGCATCTTCTTCCAGATGCTGTAGAGATGCTTGGGCCGGCCGTGCACCTCGGCGCGCAGGCCGTGCGCGCGCAACTCGTCGGCCAGGCGGGTGCGAAACGCCTCGACGCGCTGCTCGCGCTCGACGCGCCTCTCGTCGAGCAGGCGCGCGATGCGCTGGTATGCCTCGGGCTCGAGGAAGCGAAACGACAGGTCTTCCAGTTCCCACTTGATCTGCCAGATGCCGAGCCGGTTCGCGAGCGGCGCGAACACCTGCAGCGACTCCGCCGCGAGCGCCGGCGTGCAGCGCGTCCTGGTCGCCGCGAAGAAGCGCAGCGTCTGCAGCCGCGACGCCAGCCGCAGCAGCACGACACGCAGGTCGCGCGAGAACGCGAGCAGCATCTTGCGCACGCGTTCGGTCTGCTGCACGCGCGCCTCGCTGCCGAGCTGCGCCTCGCGCGCCGCGCGCTGCAGCTGCACCAGCTTGCGCGTGTTGACGACGAGGCTGGCGTGCGACGGCCCGAAGGCCTTCGCAATCACTTCCTCGGGTTTGTTCAGGTAGTCGCCGGCGTAGACGAGGTAGGCCGCCGCGCGCATCGCTGGCGCGGCACCGATGCCCTGCAGGATCGCGGCGACGGCGTCGGCGTGCGCCAGCGCATCCTCGCCGGTGTCGAGCAGCCGGCCGGCCAGCAGCGGCTCGGCGAACGCGCGCGCGCGCAGGAGTTGCACCGCCTCGGCGGCGGCATCCGGATGCTCGTCGAACAACTGGACGATGGGCGCGGCGTCGGGGCGCGCGTCCAGCACGCCGGTCTTCATGGCCCGAGCAGGAACTCCCGCACGACCGCGATCTGATCGTCCGCCACCAGCGTCGGCGCGTGGCCGACGCCGGCGAATTCGTGCAGGCGTGCCTTCGGGCCGCGCTGCATCATCGACTGCGCGGTGTCACGTGCGAGTACGTCAGACTCGGCGCCGCGCAACACCAGCGTCGGGCAGCGGATCGCATTGAAGGCGGCCCACGTCATCGCTTCGCCGGCCAGGGCGATCTCGGGCGTGATCGCCTTGAAAGGCAGCGCGATCGCCGGGTCGTAGTGCAGCACGAAGCCATCGCCATCGGCCTTCAGCATCGGCCGCGTCAGCGCCAGCCATTGCTCGCGGCTATGCGGCCCGAAGCCGGCCGAGATGCTCAGAAGATACTCGGCCGCCTCGTCGACCGTGTTCCAGCGCAGCGGTTGGCCGATGTAGCTCCCGATGCGCTGCAGCGCCTTGAACTGGATCGTCGGCCCGACGTCGTTGAGCACGAGCCGCTCGACCGGCGATTGCGGCAGCGATGCCAGCCCCAGCCCGATCAGCCCGCCCATCGAGGTGCCGACCCAGTGCACGGTCTGCGCATCGAGGCGCGCGAGCAGCGTCACCATGTCGGCGACGTAGGCGGGGATCTGGTAGCCCGCCGGATCGGCGAGCCAGTCGGAGCGACCGCGGCCGACCACATCGGGGCAGACGACGCGGTAGTCCGCGCTCAGTGCCCGCGCCAGCGTGTCGAAGTCGCGCGCCTGGCGCGCCAGGCCGTGCACGCACACCAGCACGCGCGGGTTCGCCGAATCGCCCCATTCCCAGTACGCCATGCGGTGCAGGCCCCGCGCGCTCAGGCACTGGACATGATTCAGATGCGGTTCGGTCAGGGGCGCGTCGCTGGTCATGGCGACATCGTAGGGCAAGGCCATTCCAGCCTGCCGGGCGGCGCGGCGATGCCCTTGGCGGCGCCGCTGCGCTGCCGCGCCGCCGCTACTTCGTCATCTGCACCGTGCCGTTGACGCTGACCGTCACCGTGCCCTTGCCGGGCTCGACCGGCAGCGCGTCGTCCGGTGCCGGCGCCGCCGCGGCCCTGGCCTGCATCATCATCGGCCGCGGCATGGGTGACTGCTCGTTGCTGGCCACGTTGACCTCGCGGATCGCATAGCCCGAATAGCCGAACTGCTTGGCGTAGTCGGCCGCCTTCGCGCGATACCGTGCGATGGCCTGCGCCGAGACCTCGCCCTCGGACTTCTCGCGCAGCTCGCGCGACAGCCCGTAGCCGACGCGGTTGATCGTCAGCGTCGTGATGCGGCCGCTGAGCTGGCCGATCGCCTGCATGTCGCGGCCCTCGACGATCAGCTCGGCGCTGCCCTGCCAGCCGCTCACGACGCCCTTGTTGGTGTAGCGCGGCGAGAGCGAGAAGTTGCCCGTCTGCACCTCGAGCTGGCCGGGCCGCGCGACCTTCTTCGCCTCGGCCAGCGCGGCATCGAGCGCCTGCTTCAGCTGCGACTGCACGCTGGCGGCGTCGTTGCCTTCGCGGGTGGTGTTGAACGTGATGTTCAGCAAGTCCTTCGTGATCTCGATGCTCGCGCTGCTGGACAGGCTGACGACGCCCTGCGGCGCAAACGCGTTCGCGATCTCCGAGGGCGAGCCCGCGGCCAGTGCCGAGAGCGAGGCGGCTGCCAGCGAGACCGCTGCAACCAGCGACACGGCGCAGCGGCCTGGGGCGCGCCGTTTGAATCCAAGAGCCATGGGTGATCCTTTGAGCTGTCGATGCAGCTTATACGTGCGAGGCCCGTTGCGCGGGGTCAAACCGGCCGTGGAACGCATTTGTAACAGCTGGTCAAAGGCCCCGGAAATCGGCTGTTTTCGTGTCCAGAATCGGCTCTGTTACAAATATGGAGTTTTCCGAATGACCACTGTTGCCAACCCGCGCCCCGACCGGATCGTCGTCGTCGACGACGACGCCCGCATCCGCGACCTGCTGCGCCGCTACCTGACGCAAGAAGGCTTCGAGGTGCTGCTGGCCGAGGACGCGAAGGCTCTGAACCGCCTGCTGACCCGCGAAACCGTGCACCTGATCGTGCTCGACCTGATGCTGCCGGGCGAGGACGGCCTGTCGATCTGCCGCCGCCTGCGCGCCGCCAACGACCTGACGCCGATCATCATGCTGACGGCCAAGGTCGAGGACGTGGACCGCATCGTCGGCCTCGAGGTCGGCGCCGACGACTACCTGCCCAAGCCCTTCAACCCGCGCGAGCTGCTCGCGCGCATCCACGCGGTGCTGCGCCGGCGGCCGACGCTCGAGGCCCCGGGCGCACCGGCGCTGGACGCCCAGACCGTGACCTTCGGTCCGTTCGAGTTCGACCTCGCGCTGCGCCGCCTGTCGAAGGAAGGCGAGCAGATCGCGCTGACGACCGGCGAGTTCTCGATGCTGAAGGCGCTGGTGCGCCACCCGCGCCAGCCGCTGAGCCGCGACAAGCTCGCCCAGCTCGCGCGCGGGCGCGAGTTCGAGCCCTTCGACCGCAGCCTGGACGTGCAGATCTCGCGCCTGCGCAAGATGATCGAGCCCGACCCGGCCCAGCCGCGCTACATCCAGACGGTGTGGGGCGTGGGCTATGTGTTCGTGCCGGACGGCGCGAGCTGATCGCGACGCTCCGAGCGGCTCCTTCGGGAGTCGTTTTTTCGTCTGGTAGCCTGAGGCCCCGATGAGGCCCAACAACGTCGCGCTCAGCCTGTTCTGGCGCACCTTCTTCCTGATCGCGCTGCTGCTCGTCAGCGGCGTGTTCGCATGGACGCAGACCTTTCGCGCGCTCGAGTTCGAGCCGCGCGCGACGCAGCAGGCGCAGCAGATCGCGGGCCTGGTGAAGCTGGCGCGGGCGGCGCTGCTGTCCAGCGACGGCATCAACCGGGTCGCCCTGATCAAGGGCATCTCGAACCAGGAGGCGCTCAAGCTCGCGCCGCGCGAGCCCGGCGACCAGTGGGAGCCGTACGAGATCGACCGGGTCTCGCGCGCGATCGGGCACGAGCTGCGCGGCCAGCTCGGGCCCGACACGATCGTCGCGAGCTCGGTCAACGGCTCGGCCGGCCTGTGGGTCGGCTTCTCGATCGAGAAGGACCCGTTCTGGCTGCGGGCCGACCCGACCCGTGTCGGCCCGATCTCGTGGAGCACGCTGACGCTGTGGGTCAGCATGGCGCTGCTCGCGACCGTGCTCGGCTCGGCCGCGATCGCGCGGCTCATCAACCAGCCGCTGAAGGAGCTGTCGTTCGCGGCCAGCCGCATCCGCGAGGGCGAGTTCGATTCGCACCTGGACGAGAACACGCTGACGAGCGAGATCCGCCAGGTCAACATGGGCTTCAACCGGATGGCGCGCGAGCTCGCCAAGGTCGAGCAGGACCGCGCGGTCATGCTGGCCGGCATCTCGCACGACCTGCGCACGCCGCTGGCGCGCCTGCGACTCGAAGCCGAGATGAGCGTGCAGGACGAAGAGGCCAAGCAGAACATGGCGCTCGACATCGACCAGCTCGACGCGATTATCGACAAGTTCATGGACTACGCCCGCCCCGGCGACACCCAGCTGACCGCGGTGCACCTGAGCAGCGTGGTCGACCGCGAGCTGGCGGCGTTCCGCGACACCAGCCAGATCCGCATCAGCTCGCGCGTCGCGATCGACACCAAGGTGATGGCCGACGACGTCGAACTCGGTCGCGTGCTGCAGAACCTGTTCGAGAACGCGCGCCGCTACGGCCGCTCCAACGACACCGGCATCGCGCGCGTGCAGGTCACCTATGCGCGCACCGGGCCGTGGGTGATCCTGACGGTGCGTGATTTCGGCCAGGGCGCCGACCCGTTGAAGCTCGCGCAGCTGACCACGCCGTTCTTCCGCGGCGATGCCGCGCGCACGGCCGCGACCGGCGCCGGCCTGGGCCTGGCGATCGTCGAGAAGGCGGTGCAGCGCATGGGCGGCAGCTTCGAGCTGGTCAACGCGCCCGACGGCGGGTTGATGGCGCACGTCCGGCTGAAGAAGGCGCCGTGACAGGCTGGCCTGGCGCTGCGCGTCAGCCGCGCGCGATCAGGCACACCGCCCGCGCCTCGATCGCCTGCCCGAGCCCCACCGGCCCCATCTTCTCGGCCGTCTTCGCCTTGACGCTGACCTGATCGACCGAGACGCCGATCGCCTGCGCCAGCCGCTGGCGCATCGCGAGGATGTGCGGCGCCATCTTCGGCGCCTGCGCGACGATGGTGCTGTCGACATTGCCGATCAGCCAGCCGGCCGCGTGCACGCGGCGCGCGCACTCCGCGAGCAGCGCGAGCGAGTCAGCGCCCTGGTACTGCGGGTCGGTGTCGGGAAAGTGAAAGCCGATGTCGCCCATCGCGGCGGCGCCGAACAACGCGTCGGTGATCGCGTGGCACAGCGCGTCGGCATCCGAGTGGCCCATCAGCCCGTGCGGGTGCGGGATCTCGACGCCGCCGAGCACGAGCCGGCGGCCGGCCACCAGCGCGTGCGTGTCCCAGCCTTCGCCGATGCGCCACAGCGGCGGCTTGATGCGGGGAGTGTTCATGTCGTGCGTGTCCTCAGCAGCCGCTCGGCGAGGTCGAAGTCGGCCGGCCAGGTGAGCTTGAAGTTTTCGAGCGCGCCCGGGACGAGCCGCGGCGCATGGCCGAGCGCCTCGACCGCGCTGGCTTCATCGGTGACATTCGCGCCGGCCCGCGCGAGCGCGTCGCGCAGCAGCGCGATGCGAAACATCTGCGGCGTCTGCGCCTGCCATTTGCCGCGGCGGTCGATCGTCGTGTCGACGCGACCGTCGCTTTCCGATTTCAGCGTGTCGGCGAGCGGCAATGCGAGCAAGCCGCCGACCGGGTCGTCGAGGCAGGCATCGATCAGCGCATCGATCCATTCCGGGCGCACCAGGCAGCGCGCTGCGTCGTGCACCAGCACCCAATCCTGCAGCCGCGCGCCGCGGGTCAACAGCTCGTCGAGGCCGTTGCGCACGGTCTGCGCGCGCGTCGCGCCGCCGCAGTACGCGATCGCCGCGCCGGAGTCGATGAAGTGCGATGTCGATGGCGCGTCGCCCGGGCTCACGACGACCAGGATCGCGTCGATGCGCGAGACCCTCACGAGCGCCCCCAAGGTGTGCGCCAGCAGGCTGCGTCCCCCAAGCATCGCGTATTGCTTCGGGCCCGATGCGCCCGCACGCTCGCCCACGCCGGCGCAGGGCACGAGTGCGTAGAGTCGTGGCGGGTCTTCGGTGGCAGAGGCGAGCGTCATCGGAGCGCGAATTCTATAATCGCGTCTGTCTCTCGCCCCGGAAACGCCGCTTCGCAAGGCCCCATCGGGGCGCTTTGCTTTTTGTGCGACCAGGTTTCATGCAACTCCCCGCGATCGCCACCGGAAAACGTTTCACCGTGCCCCGCCCCGTCGGGTCTGCAGACGCCTTGCTGCTGGCCCGGTTCGCGCACGCGCAGGCGGCACAGCACAAGATCACCGCGATCGTCACCGCCGAGCCGGCCGATACGCAGCGCCTCGAGGCCGAACTGCCCTTCTTCGCCCCGGGCCTGCGCATCGCCGTGTTCCCCGACTGGGAGACGCTGCCCTACGACACCTTCTCGCCGCATCAGGACCTGATCTCCGAGCGGCTCGCGACCTTGTGGCGCATCCGGCAGGGCGAGGTCGACGTCGTGCTGATGCCGGCTTCGACCGCGCTGGTGCGGCTGGCGCCGCCGAGCTTTCTGGCCGGCTACACCTTCCACTTCAAGCAGAAGGAAAAGCTCAACGAGGCCGCGCTGAAGGCCCAGCTCACGCTCGCCGGCTACAGCCACGTGAGCCAGGTCGTCTCACCCGGCGAATACGCGGTGCGCGGCGGGCTGATCGACCTGTTCCCGATGGGCTCGGCGGTGCCGTACCGGGTCGACCTGTTCGGCGACGAGGTCGACTCGATCCGCACCTTCGACCCCGACACCCAGCGCAGCCTGTACCCGGTGCCCGAAGTGCGGCTGCTGCCGGGGCGCGAGTTCCCGATGGACGAGGACGCACGCACGCGTTTTCGGGCGCGCTGGCGCGAGAAGATGGACGGCGACCCGAGCAAGGTGCGCCTGTACAAGGACATCGGCACCGGCCTGGCGAGCGGCGGCATCGAGTACTACCTGCCGCTGTTCTTCGACGCCACCGCGACGATCTTCGACTACCTCGGCGGGGTTGACAAGGAAAGCGCGACGCTCGTGCTGCACGGCGAGATCGACGAGGCGCTGCAGAAGTTCTGGACCGACACGCGCGAGCGCCACCGCTTTCTGCAGGCCGACCGCGAGCGGCCGATCCTGCCGCCCGAAGAACTGTTCCTGAAGCCGGAGGATTTCTTCGCGCTGTGCAACCGCCACGCGCAGCTCGCGCTGCGCGGCGGCGAAGAGCTGGCGTGGGCCCGCCCGCTGCCCGACCTGAGCGTTGACCGCGGCGCCCCGGAGCCGCTGCAGCGCCTGAAGGCGCAGGTCAGCACGACGCAGTACCGCGTGCTGATCGTCGCCGAGACCGAGGGCCGGCGCGAAAGCCTGCTCGAGCTGCTGCGCGACAGCAAGATCGAGCCGCCCAGTGTGGCGAGCCTGGCCGAGTTCCAGGCCGGCGACGAACACTTCGCGATCGCGGTCGCGCCGCTCGCGCAGGGCTTCTTCTGGTTCGAGCCCGATGCAACCGGCAGCGGCGAGCAAGCCGTCGCGGCCACGACGATCCAGTTCGTCACCGAGACCGAGCTGTTCGCGACCGTACCGACCGCGCGGCGGCGCCGCAAGCAGGAGCAGGTCAGCGACGTCAACGCGCTGATCAAGGACCTGTCGGAGCTGAAGGTCGGCGACCCGGTCGTCCATGCGAACCACGGCATCGGCCGCTACGTCGGGCTCAAGAACATCGACCTCGGCAATGACGAAGGGGGCTCGAGCGAGTTCCTGCACCTCGAGTACGCCGACAAGGCGACGCTGTACGTGCCGGTCGCGCAGCTACACCTGATCGCGCGCTACACGGGCGTCAGCGCCGACGAGGCGCCGCTGCACCGGCTCGGCTCGGGCCAGTGGGACAAGGCCAAGCGCAAGGCTGCCGAGCAGGTGCGCGACACCGCCGCCGAGTTGCTGAACCTGTACGCGCGCCGCGCCGCGCGCGAGGGCTTCGCGTTCCGTTTCCAGCCGCACGACTACGAAGCCTTCGCGGCGAGCTTCGGCTTCGAGGAGACGCCCGACCAGCAGGCCGCGATCCACGCGGTGATCCAGGACATGGTCTCGCCGCAGCCGATGGACCGGCTGGTCTGCGGCGATGTCGGCTTCGGCAAGACCGAGGTCGCGCTGCGCGCCGCGTTCATCGCGGTGACCGGCGGCAAGCAGGTGGCGATCCTGGCGCCGACGACCTTGCTCGCCGAGCAGCACTATCAAAACATTTCGGATCGCTTCGGCAAGTGGCCGGTCAGGGTCGCCGAGATCTCGCGTTTCCGCTCCAGCAAGGAGGTCAAGGCGACGCGCGAAGGGCTGGCCGACGGCACCATCGACATCGTCGTCGGCACCCACGCGCTTATCGGCGACAAGGTCAAGTTCAAGCGCCTCGGGCTGCTCGTGATCGACGAGGAGCACCGCTTCGGCGTGCGCCACAAGGAGGCGATCAAGGCGATGCGCGCCGAGGTCGATGTGCTGACGCTGACCGCCACGCCGATCCCGAGAACCCTGGGAATGGCATTGGAAGGCCTGCGCGACCTGAGCGTGATCGCGACCGCGCCGCAGCGACGCCTCGCGATCAAGACCTTCGTGCGCAGCGAGAGCAGCGGCACGATCCGCGAGGCGGTGCTGCGCGAGCTCAAGCGCGGCGGGCAGGTCTACTTCCTGCACAACGAGGTCGAGACCATCAAGGCGCGCCACGACAAGCTGGTCGAGCTGCTGCCCGAGGCGCGCATCGCGATCGCGCACGGCCAGATGCCCGAGCGCGAACTCGAACGCGTGATGCGCGACTTCGTCGCCCAGCGCCACAACCTGCTGCTGTGCTCGACCATCATCGAGACCGGCATCGACGTGCCGAGCGCGAACACCATCGTGATGAGCCGCGCCGACAAGTTCGGCCTGGCGCAGCTGCACCAGCTGCGCGGGCGCGTCGGCCGCTCGCATCACCAGGCCTATGCCTACCTGATGGTGCCCGATGTCGAAGGCCTGACCAAGGCGGCGGCCATGCGGCTGGAGGCGATCCAGAGCATGGAGGAGCTCGGTTCGGGCTTCTACCTCGCGATGCACGACCTCGAGATCCGCGGCGCCGGCGAGGTGCTGGGCGACAACCAGAGCGGCAACATGATGGAGGTCGGCTTCCAGCTCTACAACGAGATGCTCGCCGAGGCGGTGCGCTCGCTGAAGGCCGGCGTCGAGCCGGATCTGCTGAGCCCGCTGTCGGCCACGACCGAGATCAACCTGCACGCGCCCGCGCTGCTGCCCGACGCTTACTGCGGCGACGTGCACACACGTCTGTCGCTGTACAAGCGGCTCGCGTCGGCGAACACCTCGGACCAGATCGACGCGATGCTCGAGGAGGTCACCGACCGCTTCGGCAAGCTCCCGCCGCAAGGCCAAACCCTGTTCGACGTGCACCGCCTGCGCGTGCTTGCCAAGCCCTTCGGCGTGACCAAGATCGACGCCGCGCCGCGCCTGATGGTGATCAGCTTCCGCGCGAACCCGCCGGTCGATGCGCTGCGCATCATCGAGCTGGTGCAGAAGAATCGCCACATCAAACTGGCCGGCAACGACAAGCTGCGCATCGAGCGCGACACGCCTGAACCGAAGGACCGCGCGCAGCTCATCCGCGACGTGCTGCGCGCGCTCGGCACGCCGAAGCAAGCATTGACGGCCTGAACTCATGGCACTGCATCCCGAACTCCCTCGCTCGCCTTACGCCGAACTCGATCCGGCGTACCGCTGGTTCCCTGCCGACGAGGCCCTGCGCTCCACCGCCTATGAGCAACTGCTGCCGCCGCTGGTGGCCCGCATCCGCACCGAGGTGAAGGCCTGGCGCGACAACGGCTATGCGGGTGCCTCCGACACCTCGCGCACCTTGCTGCGCTGGTGGTTCAAAACCGATCATGTGGTCGAGCAGGCCGACGGCAGCATGGAGCCCTTCCGCTGGTACTACGCGCAGCGCGAAGCGGTCGAGTCGGTGATCTGGCTCTACGACGCGCGCCGAGCTCGCGACAAGTTCGACCTGATGCGCTTCGATGCGTCGGGCGCCGTCTCGGCCGCCATGTTCCCGGAGGATTGGCCGCGCTACGTGGTCAAGATGGCCACCGGTGCCGGCAAGACCAAGGTGCTGTCGCTGCTGATCGCCTGGAGCTTCTTCCACCGCCTCTATGAGCCCGGCTCGGCGCTCGCGCGCAACTTTCTGCTGATCGCGCCCAACATCATCGTGCTCGACCGCCTGCGAGCCGATTTCGACGGCCTGCGCATCTTCTTCAAGGACCCCGTGCTGCCCGACAACGGCGACGCCGGCCGCAACTGGCGCGACGACTTCCAGCTCACGCTGCATTTGCAGGACGACGTGCGCGTCGTGCGCGACGTGGGCAACCTCTTCCTCACCAACATCCACCGCGTCTACCTCGGCGACGTGCGCGAGCCCACGCTCGACGACGACGACCTGCGCGACTACTTCCTGCAGCCCTTCGGCGAGCGGCCCAGCGGCAAGACGACCGACAGCAAGACCGACCTGGGCGAGCTGATCCGCGAAATCGACGAACTCGCCGTGTTCAACGACGAGGCCCACCACATCCACGACGAGCGCATGGCCTGGTTCGGCAGCATTCGCGACATTTACCACCGCATGCTGCAGAAAGACCGGCGTCTCGCGCTCCAGATCGACGTGACGGCCACGCCGCGCCACGACAACGGCGCCATCTTCGTGCAGACGATCAGCGACTACCCATTGGTCGAGGCCATCCACCAGGGGGTGGTGAAGCACCCGGTGTTGCCCGACGCGGCGAGCCGCGCGCGGCTGCAGGAGCAGCCCAGCGCGATCTTCCACGAGAAGTTCGCCGACTATCTGGCGCTCGGCATCGAGGAGTGGAAGAAGAGCTATGAGGAGCATCGGCGCCTGGGCAAGAAGGCCCTGCTCTTCGTGATGGTGGACGACACGCGCAACTGCGACGATGTAGGCGCGCACCTGGAGCGCATCTGCCCCGAGTTGCAAGGCGCGGTGCTGGTGATCCACACCAAGAAGAACGGCGAGATCGCGGAGAGCGCTTCGGCCAAGGACAAGCAGGAACTCGAAGTACTGCGCCGCCAGGCGAACCAGATCGACAGCTGGGACAGCAAGTACAAGGCCATCGTCTCGGTGCTGATGCTGAAAGAAGGCTGGGACGTTCGCAATGTCACCACCATCGTCGGCCTGCGCGCGTATGCGGCGAAGAGCAACATCCTGCCCGAGCAGACGCTGGGGCGCGGGTTGCGCCGCATGTACTTCGGAACGGATACGCCCGAGACGGTCTCCGTGATGGGCACGCCGGCGTTCATGGAGTTCGTCGAAAGCATCCAGAGCGAGGGCGTCGAACTCGAACACGTGCCGATGGGTGGCGGCGCGCGGCGCGAGGATTCGCTGGTGGTCGAAGTCGAGACCGGCAACCCGGACAAGAACGTCGATGCGCTCGACATCGCCCTGCCCCGCCTCGCCCGCCGCTACCAGCGCGAGTACAGGAACCTCGATGCGCTCGATGCTTCAGCCTTGGAGGCCGGCCACCTGCCGCTCAAGCCATTCACTGCCGAAGAGACGCGCGAGATCGTCTTCAAGACCATGCTCGACGGCGAGGCCCACCACACGGTGGCGCTCGATGGTGCCGGCATCGGCGACGGCCGCAGCGTGATCGCATTCTTCGCGCGCCAGCTGCTCAAGGAGCTTCGCCTCGTCGGCGGCTACGAAGTGCTCTACGGCCAGGTCAAGGCCTTCGTGCGCGAGCGGCTGTTCGAAGGCGGGCCGGTCGATATCGACGACGCCGTGGTGCTGCGCAACCTGAGTGAGTCCGCTGCCGCGAAGCGCGTGTTCGACACCCTCAAGGCCGCGATCAACGCACTCACGGTGCAAGACAGTGGCAGCTCGCGCATCGAAGACTTCATCCGTCTGCGCGACGTCCGGCCCTTCCGCACCCAGCACCGTGAGTGGCTGCCGGCCAAACGCTCACTCTTCAACCGCATCGTCGGCGAGCCCAACGCAGGGGGCTTCGAACTGCGCTTCGCGGCCTTCCTCGACAACGCGCCCGGCGTGGCGGCCTTCGCCAAGAACTACCTCGCGGTCGGCTTCAAGCTCGACTACGTCAAGACCGACGGCGACCTGTCGAACTACACGCCCGACTTCATCGTCAAGGCCGACGACGGCAACGTGACCCTCATCGAAACCAAAGGCCGCGAAGAACTCGACCTGCCCCGCAAGATGG
The DNA here is from genome assembly GCA_025355545.1 of Rhizobacter sp. Taxonomy (GTDB): domain Bacteria; phylum Pseudomonadota; class Gammaproteobacteria; order Burkholderiales; family Burkholderiaceae_C; genus LMDS01. Next base: position 8,675 of record JANXZN010000055.1, on the reverse strand, counting down.
CACGCCTCGCGCAGTGGTGCGCCGACGCCAATGCTGCCAGCCACGCCCGCGACGGCCTGGTGTACCGATTCATTTATGTCGATCAGGAAGGCTTCGACCGCCATCCGCCCACCAGCCTGGCTGAACTGGTGACGATGTTTCGCGAGTACCAGCCCGACGCTTGACGCCGAGAGCCTGCGCCGACTTTGCTACCATTTGGCTTCCGTTTGGTACTTTCGGAGTCAGTCATGTCCACCCTCGTCGTCAAGAACCTGCCCGAGCAGCTTCACGAACGCCTCAAGGCGCAAGCGCAGCAGCACCACCGCTCGATCACCAAGGAGGCCATCGCGCTGATCGAACAAGGCTTGCTGGCCCCGCGAGCCACCGCATCACATGGCGATGCACCGCCGCTGCCGCCGCTCGTTCGCTTGCCCGGCGGGCCGCTGACCGCCGAGTGGATAGAGGCCGCGATTGCCGACGGTCGCAGTTAGGCGGGCCATGCAGGTCGTCGACACCAACATCGTGGTGAACTTGCTGATGGAGGGCCCGTACAGCGATCCGGCGCGCGCCCTCTATGCCCGCGACCCTGACTGGCAAAGCGAACCCTTGCTGCTGATCGAACTCACGAACGTGCTGGCCACTGTTGTTCGCAAGCTGGCCTACACGCTCGACGACGCCACCGCGATCCTGAACAACGCGCAGCGCATCATGGCCCCCGGCCTGCGCCGCGTCGCAGACCATGACGTGCTGAATGCCGCTGCGCACTTCGGCGTGACCGGCTACGACGCACGCTTCCTTGTCGTGGCCCGTGCCATCGGCACGCGCCTGGTCACCGAAGACGCCAAGCTGCGGCGCGCGGCCCCCGACCTCACCTGCTCGCTGGCCGAAGCGCTGGCCCACTGACGCATCCTTCATGGCCCGCCTCGAACCCTCCATCGAACTGACCGACGCCGAAAAGCGCGACCTCATCACGCTCATCCAGGCCGGCAGGGCCTTGCCCGAGAAGTACCGCTTCCTGCTGTTCGACGACAAGCGCGAGGTCGAGCTGGTGTGGAACGGCAAGACGCGCGACGTCTGCACCACGGTGCTGCCGTTCCAGACGCTGGAGCATGTGGACGCGCCGCGCACCGAGACGAAGACCTCGCCGCAATCCGAGCTGTTCGACCCGCGCGGCCGGCAGGTGCGCGGCTGGACCAACAAGCTGATCTGGGGCGACAACAAGCTGATTTTGAGTTCGCTCAAGAGCGGCCCGTTGCGCGAGCAGATCGAGGAAACCGGCGGGCTGAAGCTGATCTACATCGACCCGCCGTTCGACGTCGGCGCCGACTTCAGCATGGACATCGAGATCGGCGGCGAGACCTTCCACAAGGAGCCCAACATCCTGGAGCAGATCGCCTACCGCGACACCTGGGGGCGCGGCGCCGACAGCTTCATCGCGATGATCTACGAGCGGCTGATCCTGATGCGGGATCTGCTGGCGGAGGATGGGTCGATCTATGTTCACATGGGGCCGAACGTATCTCACGCGGTGGAAGCGGTGCTTCGGGAGGTATTCGGTACTGCCGGTGCCAGCGCCACGATGACTTGGAAACGAGTGACGGCACATAGCGATAGTCAGCGTTGGGGTATTACGCATGACGTGGTTATGTGGAAGACGAAAAGCGACCAATACGTTTGGAACCAACAGCATGAGCCATACGACGCCGATTATCTGGCGCGCTTCACTTTAAAGACACCTGAAGGACGCGCCTACCAGCTAGACAACATCACGAGCCCCAACCCACGTCCCAACCTAACGTACGAGTGGCGCGGTTGTTTGCCGCCGACAATGGGATGGCGATACGAGTACGCGACATTAGAAAGGCTCTACGCCGAAGGTCGAATTGAGATGCCTAAGAAAGCGGGCGGGCGTCCACGGATACGTCGCTTCTTGGACGAGAGCAAAGGCGTCCCTGTAGGCTCGGTTTGGGCTGACATATCGCCCGTCAATTCACAGGCGAAGCAAGACACCAGCTACGCAACTCAGAAGCCGGAACAACTCCTCGAACGCATCATCAAAGCCAGCAGCAACGAAGGCGACCTGATCGCTGACTTCTTCGTCGGCAGCGGCACCACCGCTGCCGTCGCCGAAAAGCTCGGCCGCAAATGGATTGCGACCGACCTGGGCAAGTTTGGCATCCACACCACGCGCAAGCGGCTGATCGGCGTGCAGCGCCAGCAGCAGGCGGCCGGCAAGCCCTTCCGCGCCTTCGAGGTGCTGAACCTCGGCCGCTATGAACGCCAGGCCTATCTGCACATCGGCGGGCGGCTGAACGCTACGCAGAAGGAAGCCGCGCTGGCGCAGAAGGAACGCGAGTTCCGCGAGCTGATCCTGCGCGCGTACAAGGCGCAGCCGCTGCCCGAGGCCGCCGCCAGCTTCTTCCACGGCGCCTGCAATGGCCGCCTCGTCGTCATCGGCCCGATTAACCTGCCGGTGGGGCGCCTGTTCGTCGAAGAAGTGATCGTCGAATGCCGCAAGCGCTCGGCCTCGCGCGTCGACCTGCTCGCCTTCGAGTTCGAGATGGGCCTGTTCCCGGCGGTGCTCGAAGAAGCGCGCAGCAAGGGCATCGAACTCGCGCCCAAGCAGATCCCGCCCGAGGTGTTCGACAAGCGCGCAGTCGAGCGCGGCCAGGTGGTGTTTCACGACATCGCCTTCATCGAGGCCACGCCGCGCTACGACCGCAAGGACAAGCACACCTTGCAGATCGAACTGACCGACTTCTCGGTCTACTACACCCAGGGCGCGATGGAGGCGGTGATCGCGAACCTGCGCGAAGGCAAGAGCCAGGTGGTGTGCGACGGCGGCCAGCTCTACAAGGTGAGCAAGAGCAAGGCCGGCGTGGTCAGCCGCGACCGGCTCACGACCACCTGGACCGACTGGGTCGACTACTGGGCGGTGGACTTCGACTACGGCTCGCGCAAGGAAATCGTCAAGCGACCCAAGAGCCTGGCGATGCAGGCCAGCCTGGTGGCGCCTTCGCAGGGCGAACTGGTCGAGTGGGAAGACTGGTGGACCGGCGGCTACATCTTCGAGAACGAGTGGCAGAGTTTTCGCACCCGCCAGGATCGCAAACTGGAGTTGAAGTCCGTGCCGCACACCTACACGCAAGCCGGCCGCTACCAGGTGGCGGTGAAGGTGATCGACATCTTCGGCAACGACACGATGACGCTGGTGCCGGTGAGCGTGGGGTGACGCAATGACCGCCCACGAATTCGCCCCCGGCCTGTTCGTTCGCGGCTTCACGCCGCCGCTGAAACTTGCCGATTACAGGCTGGTCGCGTTCGACATGGACTCGACCCTGATCAACATCGAATGCGTCGACGAGATCGCCGCCGCGGCCGGCCGGAAGGCCGAGGTCGCAGCCATCACCGAGGCGGCGATGCGCGGCGAGATCGCCGACTACAAGGACAGCCTGCGCCGGCGGCTTGCGCTGCTGAAGGGCGTGCCGGAGTCGGCGCTGCACGAGGTCTACGCGAAGCACCTGCAACTCAACCCCGGCGTCGAGCCCTTCGTGCAGGCCTGTCGCGCCGCCGGCCTGAAGACCCTGCTCGTGTCGGGCGGCTTCACCTTCTTCAGCGAGCGCGTGCGCAAGCGGCTCGGGCTGGACTTCGCGCGCGCCAACGAGCTCGAGATCGAGGCCGGCGCCCTCACCGGCCGGCTCGTCGACCGGCCCTGGGGCGACATCGTCGACGGTGCCGAGAAGAAGCGCGTGCTGCTCGAGGTCTGCGAGCTGATGGGCGTGGCCGCCGCCCAGGCGATCGCGGTCGGCGATGGCGCCAACGATCTGCCGATGATGGGCGTGGCCGGGCTGAGCATCGCCTACCACCCGAAGCCCGCGGTGCAGGCGCAGGCGATGGTCTCGATCCTGCAGGGCGGCATGGACCGCGCGCTCGACCTGTTCGGCGTTTGAATAGAATCGGTTCGCGGCGCCGCGATTCGCCCTGACGCATCGCGCGCCGCCGAGCAGGGTTTCGACCACCCGCAAGGAGGCCCCGTGCAGCGCAAGCTCGCCGCGATTCTGAGTGCCGACGCCGCCGGCTACAGCCGGCTGATGGGCGACGACGAGATCGCCACGGTGCTCACGCTGTCGGTCTGCCAGAAGCTGGTCTGCGACATCATCGTCGCGCACCGCGGCCGCACCATCGACACGCCGGGCGACAACGTGCTCGCCGAGTTCGGCAGCGCGGTCGATGCGGTCGAGGCGGCGCTGGCGATGCAGGCCCAGCTGCAAACCTGCAACGCCGAGATCCCCGAGCACCGGCGCATGGCGTTTCGCATCGGCGTCAACCTCGGCGAAGTCGTGGTCGAGAACGACCGACTTTACGGCGATGGCGTGAACATCGCGGCGCGGCTCGAGGCGCTCGCCGATGTCGGCGGTATCTGCGTGTCCGGCAAGGTCCACGACGAGGTCGGGCGCAAGCTGGATTGCGGGTTCGACGACCTGGGCCTGCACGAGTTGCACAACATCGCCGCGCCGGTGCGCGTCTACCGCATCGTGGCGCCGCGCGCGGGCGACGCGCCAGCGCCGAAGAGCGCGCCGCCGCATGCGGCCGGCGCGTCGATCATCGTGCTGCCCTTCGTCAACATGAGCGGCGTGGCCGAGCAGGAGTTCTTCGTCGATGGCCTGACCGAGGACATCCTGACCGAGCTGTCGCGCTTTCGCGAGCTGTTCGTGATCTCGCGCAACACCTCGTTCAAGTACAAGGGCCAGGCGGTCGACGTGAAGAAGGTCGCGCGCGACCTGGGCGTGCAGTACGTGCTCGAAGGCAGCGTGCGGCGCGCCGGCGAGCGCATCCGCATCACGGTGCAGCTGATCGACGCCGAGGCGGACCGCCACGTCTGGGCCGAGCGCTACGACCGCCAGCTGGAAGACATCTTCGCGATCCAGGACGAGATGACCAGCGCGATCGTCGCGGTGCTGCCGGGGCGCGTCGAGGCCGCCACGCGCGAGCGCGCGGCGCGCAAGCCGACCGACAGCATGGCCGCCTACGAATGCGTCGTGACCGGCAAGGTGCTGCACCACCGCTCGACCCTGGCCGACAACACCGAGGCGCTGCGCCTGATCACGCGCGCGACCGAGCTCGACCCGAACTACGCCCACGCGCACGCCTGGCGCGGCTGCATCCTCGGCCAGGCCTGGACCTACGGCTGGTGCCAGGACCTCCCGGCGGCGCAGGTCGAGGTCGAGCGCGAGCTGACCCTGGCGCTGGGGCTCGACGACAACGACAGCGACGTGCACCGCATCCTCGCGGCGGTGTACGTGATCCAGAACGATTTCGACAAGGCCGTCTACCACCAACAGCGCGCGCTCAACCTGAACCCCAACGACGACCTGATCGTGGTGCAGCAGGGCGAGATCCTGACCTGGCTGGGCCGCGCCGACGAGGGTGTCGAATGGATCCTGAAGGCGATGCGCCTGAACCCGTTCCACCCCGATCGGTTCTGGAGCCACCTCGCGCGCGCCCATTTCGTTGCGCGCCGCTACGCCGAGGCGGTCGATTGCCTGCGCCACATGACCAGGCTGAGCGACCTGCAACACGCCTTCCTCGCTGCCTGCCTGGCGCGGGGCGGGGATGTCGAGGCGGCGGCCGCGCATGTCGGCGAGGCCCTGAAGCTGCGCCCCGGGCTGCGCGTCGACGCCGACTGCGTGCCGATGCTGCACTACAGGCGCGCCGACGATCTCGCGCACCATCGCGACAGTTTGCTGGCGGCCGGCTTGCCGGCCTGAGCCGCGTGGCCGGCTTGCGCCGATCAGCGGCGCAGGCGCGCGATCCAACTGGCGCGGGTGCGCCACCACGTACCGAGCCAGTGAGACCAGAAGTCGGCGAGCAGCCGCAGCCGCAGCCGCCGTGGCAGGTCGGCGGCGGCGATCTCGCGCGCGGCGCCCAGGACCACGCCAAGACGCCAGCCCGGTGGTCGGTTCCACGACATCGACAGCCCTTCCTGGCGCCATACCTTGCGCACCAGCGGCTCGGGCACGCGCACGAAGCTGCCGAGCAGACTCAGGTGGACCAGCCACGGCCAGTCGGCGCTGAGTTCGCCCGCGAGGTGCCTGCGCATGCCGCCGACGCTGCGCGCCGCCGAGCGCCGGAACAGGCCGCGGTTCGGTATCCACCAATGCCCTTGCATCGGCGTCAGCACGCGCAGCCGCTCGCGGGCCGTGGCGACAGCGTCGAGATCGGGGAAGCTCCACTGCGTCACGAGGTTCTGTGCACCGCCGCGCAGATCGATCGTGATGTCCGAGAACGCGAGCACGGCATCGGGTGCGGCCTCGAGCGCTGCGACCAGCCGCTCGACATAGCTCGGCTCCAGCGGGTCGTCGTGGAACGCGAAGAACAGGTACTCGCCCTCGGCGTGTTTCAACAGCCAGTTGACGTTGCCGATCCAGCCGCGGTTGCGCGCCTGGCGGTGCACGGTGAAGCGCGGCCGGTCCCGCGCGAAGCGCTCGCAGAGCGCCGCGGTGGCGTCGCTGGACGCATCGTCCGAGATCAGCACCTGCAGGTCGGGATAGGTCTGCGCATCGAGCGATCGCAGCACCGGTTCGACGAACGCGGCGGCGTTCCAGGTCGGCATGCAGGCGACCACCCGGGGACGCGGCGCCGGCACGGTGCCCATCGCGGCTCAGAGCCGGGCGAGCACGCGCTCGGCCGCCTCGCGCCCGAACAGCGGCTCGGTCGTCAGCTTGCCCGGATCGAGCGAGTGGTAATCACCGTTCGACTCGACCCCGACGCGGCTGCGGTCGTGCAGGCCGCTTGCCGGGTCGTCCACGTCGGTCTTGCCGTAGCCGACGATCGCGCCGGCATCGACGATCAGTGCCTCGCTCAGCCTCGCCCCCGGGTACCAGGCATCGATCGCGGTCAGCACCTCGTGCGCCAGCGACGCGGCCAGCTCGCTCGGCAGCTCGCCGCGGCAGGCGGCGTCCCAGTGCGCGGGCGGCACGAGCTCGTGGCTCCAGCCGCGCAACGCGCAGGGGTACCACGAGAAGTAGGCCGTGCCATCGTCGCGCACGACCACGTCGCCGTAGGGCCCGAGCACCATCGTGACCGACGGCCCCTCGCGCAAGGCCTCGGGCAGGCGCGCGATGACACGGTACTTCAGGCGATGCACCCAGCCCGCGCCGGGTTCGAGCCCCGCCCCACGGTCGATGCGCCGGCGATCCTCCCACAAGCAATTCACGACCTGGCGCGAGTCGATGTGCCAGGGCCCCGCCGCGCCGTCGCCGGCGATTCGGTGGCCCACGCCCGACGGCGTGACCGACTCCACCCGATGACCGGGCCGGAAGTCGATGCGCGGATGCTGCCGGATGGCGTTGCGGAACAGCGCGGCGAGTTGGGCCGTGTCGACCGCCAGCTCGGCGGTCTCGAACACCGCCGCCAGCCGATCCACGGCCAGATAGCGCCGCAGTGAGTCGGGGTCCACACGCACGCACAGCCGTGCGGGGCGGGTACCGAGATAGTCCAGCTCCGGCTGCCGGTGCCGCAGCGCGTCGTACAGTTGCTGCACGGCGTCGTAGTGGGCCTCGAGCCGGGCCGGCTGCAGCAGCGAATCCTCGGCCACGACATAGTGAAAGGGCCTGGAGGGGCGCAAGCTCGCGGCGGCCGGGCCGAGCCAGCCCCGCAGCAGGCTGCTGAATTGCAGCGCGCCGCTGAGTTGCAGCTTCGCGGTCGCCAGCGATGCGTCGTTGGCGTAGATCAGGCCGAGGTGGATCTTGCCCTCGTTGTGCAGGCTCGCGCGGCTGAAGGCCTGCGGGTCGCGTTCGAGCAGGACGACCGGCACCCCGCGGCACGCCAGCTCGAGCGCCACACTGGCGCCTGCCAATCCGGCGCCGAGCACCGTGACCGGTGCGATGTCTGTCGAGTGTGGCAATTCGGCGTCCCTGTCGTGGCGGCACGGCAGCCGTCAAACGCGGGTGCCGGGTGGTTGGCGGCCATTCTGGGCGATGCCGAGCCGCGGCGCCCCCCTGAGACGCGGGATGGTGCGCAGCCGTCGCCAGCCCTCGCTCGATCACGCCGGCGCCGCCGCCATCACGACGATGCCGTCTTCGTCGGCCACCAGCCAGTCGCCCGGCTGTACGCTGACCCCGCGGATCTGCAGCGGCACGTCGCGCTGCCCGGCGTTGCGGCGCTCGGTCGGCATCGGCACCAGCGCCAGCGCGCGGATGCCGATGTCGCACCGTGCGAGCTCGGCGCTGTCGCGCACGCAGCCGTCGACCACGACACCGGCCCAGCCATTGCGGGCCGCCGCGGCCGCGATGTTGCCGCCGACCAGCGCGCGCCGCAGCGACGCGCCGCCGTCGACCACGAGCACCCGGCCCTGACCCGGCGTTTCGAGCGCGGCCTTGACGAACGAGTTGTCCTCGAAGCATTGGACGGTGCTGACCAGCCCGGCGAAGCGAACGCGCTGGCCGTAGTCGCGGAACACCGGCGGCAACACGCGGAAGCTGCCGTCGCTGTCGGCCTTGTGCGCGTCGCACAGGTCTCCGGTCACGAGCCTTGAATCGGTGCTCATCGGTTCTTGGGGTCCGGGGAGCAATGGAACAGTAAACCGGCTTAAGGGCGAGGCTGGTTGTTGGAGTCGTCGCTGTCCAACGTGGCCAGTCCGCGCACATCGCCCTCGCGGGCGACGACATGGAGCCATGCGTGGAGTTCTTTGCTGC
>JANXZN010000049.1 GCA_025355545.1 Rhizobacter sp. | reverse complement strand
GGCAACAGCACTACGAAGAGCAGCAGCACCAGCGCAGCGTCGCCGCACTGAAACGCCGCGCCGCCGCGCTCGGCTTCGAGATCAAACTGTCCTCAGTGCCGGCATGAAGACCCAGCCCCCGTTACTGTTTCTTGAGAGGATAAAAATAGCTGGCATCTCGAACCCGGCGCCGGACAACGTCGAACGATTAACGCCCTACCGGTCCAGCCCGTCCTGTGACCGTCCCGACGGTGCCGCCCTGCCCTGCTCCAGCAGCGCCGCGAAACGCGTCTGCTCGGACTGCACACCTTCACGAACCGTGGCCGGCACGCCATCCCGGTCCAGCCGCTCGCTTAGCCGCAGCCACTGCTTCGAGACTCGCTGTCGTTCGACTTCCGACATGGGTTGCCGCCTCAAGTCTTCCAAGGCCGGGCCCGGCGCGACCGCGGACGACCTCGACGAGTAAAGCTCTTCGCCCTTGCGGTTCACGAAACGAACGACGCTCGCCAGCTTGGCCACCGCCTCCAGCGTCACGGGCATCTGCGCCAAGGCATCGGTGTGGTAACTCGGGAGCGTGAACCTCGGCAGTGCACCTGGCGCCGCGGTCAGGGCGCGCGCGAATCGCTCATAGATTCCCAGCCGGCTCAGTTCAGGATCGACCACCACGACCCGCATCTCGAACTCAAAACCCGCCCTCGTGAACTGCTCTGCCGTTCGGCGTACGACATCCGGCTGGCGCATCGTCGTTTCGATGACGCTGCTGAATCGGCCCGCCGCGGCTTCGCGGATCCCGCGTTCGACCCACAGGCCGACATCGGTGCCGGTCTTGTCGGCCGCGGTGATCTTGTCTGCTGCGACCAGCGCCGCATAGCGGGGATGCAAGGGCCTGAGTTCGTCGCCGTTGATGTAGGCCACGGCATCCCCGAGGCGACGCAGCTCACGCACGGCCTGCAGCGTCGCTGCGGTCTTGCCGGCGCCGGGCTGCCCGCCCACGATCACCAGCCGCGGATGTGGGCTCGGGCGATCTTCAGCAAACAGCCTGGAACGGACTCGCGCGACATACACGCGGTCCCGCTCGGCATCATCGAGCAATTGCATGCGCCGTCCTTGACTTGTCAGATGCTGCGGCAGGCCGGCACGGACCTGCGTGCGCGACTGCGCACCCGTGACCGGCCGTCAATGCGGCTGGCTCAAGCGCAGCGCGCTGGCGTACTGGCCGATCTGCTGGACCATCGCCAGCACCTCGTCCTTGCTGTAGGGATCGAATTGGAACCGCATGGCCTGAACCGCCTCGCGGACCTTGGCGATCTCGGTCCGCCTCAAAGAGGCCGACTCGGACTCCTCAAGTTCGAACAGACGCGCGTTGATGGCGGCCATCTGTTCGAGCAGCACTTCGACCTCGACATGCAGGGGGTACTCGATCGGGTCTTCGCGCTGCGTTTCCAGCAGACGGCCGGCCTGCACCGGCGCGGACTGCACCGGAAACGGCAGCGCCTTCTGAGCGACGACATGGGTCAGGAACACCCGGATCGCCGACGACATCGACAGGCCCAGGCTGTCAAGCGTGCGCTCGGCTTCGTCCTTGAGCTGGGTATCGAGACGAACGGTCAGGGTGGTGTCCACGGCGGCTCCAAAGCGTGTAGGACATTGTCGCACAACGCTTGTTTCTCGCTCTCACGTGGAGCAGAGCAAGCTTCATGGAGCGGCCGGGCCGCAACACCGCTGGCCAACTCAGGAACCATGCAGTGCGATCAACGTCCTGTAGGCCTCGTCAGTCGCCATGCGCTTCATGTTGTGCATCACGGTCTCGGTCCACTCGTCAAGGTTCCGGGCGGAACACACCAGCCAAGGATCGTCGGCACGTGTCCTTGGATGCGGAAGTTTGCCGGCGTTGGCTCCTGCCAGCCGACGTTCAATTTCATTGATGGAAGCCATGACACGCCCTGTTCAGAAAAATCCAACCGCCCCTGCATTTTGCTGCGGCGCCCGCGTCGTTCACTTGCAGCTTCCTCGGAGATCGGCGCGACACCCCCCGCGTGACGCGGGCGGGGCTTGGGCCCGCGCCCTCGGGGCAGAGCCCCGAAGAGAGAGGTTCGGCTTGTGGTCCCGGCCGCTCGGGCCGGGGTCAAGCACCAAGCCTCAAACCTGCAGCGTGATGGGGTCCGGGGAGCAATGGAACAGTAAACCGGCTTAAGGGCGAGGCTGGTTGTTGGAGTCGTCGCTGTCCAACGTGGCCAGTCCGCGCACATCGCCCTCGCGGGCGACGACATGGAGCCATGCGTGGAGTTCTTTGCTGC
>JANXZN010000046.1 GCA_025355545.1 Rhizobacter sp. | reverse complement strand
ATCATCAGCATGTTGATGACGCCGCGGTAGTTCATGTCGCTGTGGTACCAGTGGTTCATCGCCGCGCCGATGATCACCATCGACTTGCCCTGCGTCTTGTGCGCGGTCTCGGCGAACTGGCGCGCGACCGTGATGAGTTGCGCGCGCGGCGTGCCGGTGATGCGCTCCTGCCAGGCCGGTGTGTAGGGCGTGTCGTCGTCGAAGCTGGTTGCGGCGAGTTCGCCGCTCAACCCGCGCGCCACGCCGTAGTTCGCGACCTGCAAGTCGAACACCGTGGCCACCAGCGTCTCGCGTTTGTCGCCGGCCTTGCCGAGCGCGATGCGCTGCACGGGTACCGTACGCACCAGGACGTCGGTCTGTTTGTTGTTCGGGAAATGCTCGCTGACGATGCCGCCGAAATACGGGAAGCCGACCTTCGCCGTCTCGTCGCTCGGGACCTCGCCTTCCAGTAACGACAGCTTGAGTTTGACCGCGTTGCCGTGGCGCGCCTCCTTGGCCTCCAGGTTCCACTGGCCTTCGTCGGCGCGCCCTTCCGGGCCCCAGCGGAAACCGATCGCACCCTGCGGCAACACGACCTTGCCCATCTCGTCGAAGGCGACGGTTTTCCAATCCGGATTGTTGGCTGCCCCAAGCTTGCCGTTGAAGTCGGACGCGCGCACGTAGCGGTCGGGCACGTTGATGACTTCGCCACCGGGCAGCGCGTGTTCCTTCAGCATCACCAGCATCGGCATGTCGGTGTAGCGGCGCACGTAGTCGTCGAAGTAGGCGCTGCGCTCGCCTTTGTCGGGGAAATAGAACTCCTTCAGGATCACGTGGCCCATCGCCATCGCGACGGCCGCGTCGGTGCCTTGTTTCGGGTTCATCCAGATGTCGGCCAGCTTGGCGACTTCGGAGTAGTCGGGCGTGATCGCCACGGTCTTCGTGCCCTTGTAGCGCACCTCGGTGAAGAAGTGCGCGTCGGGCGTGCGCGTCTGCGGCACGTTGGAGCCCCAGGCGATGATGAAGGCGGAGTTGAACCAGTCGGCCGATTCGGGCACGTCGGTCTGTTCGCCCCAGACCTGCGGGCTGCTCGGCGGCAGGTCGCAATACCAGTCGTAGAAGCTCAGGTTCACGCCGCCGATCAGGCTCAGGTAACGCGAGCCGGCGGCGTAGCTGACCATGCTCATCGCGGGGATCGGCGAGAAGCCGACGACGCGGTCGGGGCCGTGCCGCTTGATCGTGTAGACGTTGGCGGCGGCGACCATTTCGTTGACTTCGTCCCAGTTCGAGCGCACGAAGCCGCCGAGGCCGCGGATCTGCTGGTAGGCGCGTCGTTTGGCGTCGTCTTCGACGATCGAAGCCCATGCATCGACCGGGTCGTGAGCCAGGCGCGCCTCGCGCCAGCTCTTCAGCAGCCGGCCACGCACCATCGGGTACTTGACCCGGTTCGCGCTGTACAGGTACCAGCTGTAGCTGGCGCCGCGCGAGCAACCGCGCGGCTCGTGGTTGGGCATGTCCCAGCGGGTGCGCGGGTAGTCGGTCTGCTGCGTCTCCCAGGTGACGATCCCGCCCTTGACGTAGATCTTCCACGAGCACGAGCCGGTGCAGTTGACGCCGTGCGTCGAGCGCACGATCTTGTCGTGGGCCCAGCGGTTGCGGTAGGCGTCTTCCCAGGTGCGGTCTTCGCCGGTGGTGACGCCGTGGTCGCCGGAGAAGGCTTCTCGGGGCTGCGAGAAGTAGGTCAGGCGGTCGAGGAAATGGCTCATGAACAGTCTCCGGAAATCGTCTGGCTGAACGCTGCTTCAGCGCCTCTTCGGCGGTACTTCAAGGGTTCTTCACATACGCGTTCGTGCGCAGGTAGAACCACCAGTTCAGAACCAGGCACAGCGCGTAGAACACCGCGAAGCCGTACATCGCCAGCTCCGGTGTGGCGGCCTTGATCTGCGCGCCGATCACGACCGGCGCGATGAAGGCGCCGTAGGCCGCGACCGCCGAGGTCCAGCCCAGCACCGGGCCGGCCTGCGTGCGGTCGAAGATCACGCCGATGGTGCGGAAGGTCGAACCGTTGCCGATGCCGCTGGCGGCGAACAGCAGCACGAATAGCAGCATGAACACCAGGAAGTACTGCTCCGGCGTCGCTGAACCGTAGGCCAGCAGCATCACGTAGCCCACCGACGCCGACGCCAGCACCATCACCGCCGAGATGATCTGCGTGACGATCGAGCCGCCGACCTTGTCGGCGATCCATCCGCCCACCGGGCGGATCAGCGCGCCGACGAACGGCCCGATCCACGCGTAGGTCAGGGCAGACGGCGCGTTTGGGTTGTTCAGCGTGTGCTGCATCACACCCGCCGCATCGGTCACGTGGCTGATGCCGAAAATCACCTTGATCGACAGTGGCAGTGCCATCGAGAAACCGATGAACGAGCCGAAGGTCACGATGTACAGCAGCGTCATGGCCCAGGTGTGCTTGTTGCGGAAGATCACGAACTGGCTGGCGATGTTTTCTTTCATCGTGCCGAACGCGGTGAGCTTCATCACGAGCAGCGTGCTGGCGATGATCAGCGGCATCGCCAGCCACATGTTCAGCAGCCCCAGGCCACTGGGCGCGGGCAGGTACAGATACAGGCCGATGCCAGCCGGTATGAACGACAGCGTGTAGAGCCAGGTGATCTTGAGAAAGGCCGCCATCGGGCCGCCGGTGTTCGGCGAGACGGTCTTCAGGTTGTTCATGCCGAACCAGCAGATGACCGACAGCGGCACCAGCGACAGCAGCCAGGCGAAGCCGGCGTTCTGGATGAAGGTCGGCGTGCCGGCCTTGATCTTGCCGAAGATCCAGCCGCTGTCTTTCACCAGCGTCATCGGCTCGCCGCCGAAGGCGCCGAAGAGCCCCATCGTCATCACCAGCGGGATGATGATCTGCATGCTCGTCACGCCGAAGTTGCCGAGGCCGGCGTTCAGGCCGAGCGCCGTGCCTTGCAGCCGCTTCGGGAAGAAGCTGCTGATGTTCGACATCGAGCTCGCGAAGTTGCCGCCGCCCACGCCTGCCCACAGCGCCATCAGCTGGAAGGCCCAGAGCGGCCACTCCTTGTGCTGCAACACGATGCCGGTGCCGATCGCAGGCGCCAGCAGCATCACGGTGGTCAGGAAGATGGTGTTGCGCCCGCCGGCGAGTCGGATCAGGAACGAGGCCGGGATGCGCATCGTGGCGCCGGCCAGGCCCGCGATCGCGGTGAGCGAGAACAGCTCGGCCTGGCTGAACGGGAAGCCCAGGTTCAGCATCTGCACCGTGATGATTCCCCACATGCCCCAGACCGCGAAGCCGCACAGGAGGCTGGGCACCGAGATCCACAGGTTTCGGTAGGCAATTTTCTTGCCGGTGGCTTCCCAGAACGCGTCGTCCTCGGGGCGCCAGTCAATGATGTCGGCGCCGCTGGACGGCTTGGCCGAGGCGCTGCCCGACTTGATTGTCGTGATGTTCATGGAGTCTTCTTTCGAGTGATTTCGGCTCAGCCCGCAAGGCTGAACTCGCGGGCTTTCGAGCCCATGACCTCGGTCTCGCGCACTTCGGTCCAGTACATCCAGATCAGCGAGACCCAGACCACGCCGTACATCAACATGAAGGCGCTCGAGCGAATGCCGGTCGCGTCCATCAGCACGCCGAACAGGATCGGCAGCACGAAGCCGCCCAACCCGCCGGCGAGGCCGACGATGCCGCTGATGGCGCCGATGTTTTCGGGATAGTCGTCGGCGATGTACTTGAACACCGAGGCCTTGCCGAACGCCCAGGCCACGCCGAGGATGAACATCAACCCGGTGAAGGCGTAGACGTTCAGGCCGATGTGGAAGGTCTTGACGCCGTTGACGGTGAGGATGGAGAAATCGGTCTGCGGGTAGCTCAGCAGGAACAGGCAGACCCAGCTCACCCACATCACCCACCAGGTGATGCTGTGGGCGCCGTACTTGTCGGCGAGCCAGCCGCCGAACGCGCGCAGCACGCCACCGGGCAACGAGAAGCACGCGGCGAGCAATGCGGCCAAGCGAATATCGAGCCCGTACTCGCCGATGTAGTACTGCACCATCCACAGCGACAGCGCCACGTAACCGCCGAACACGATGCTGTAGTACTGGCAGTACTTCAGCACCTTCGGGTTCTTCAGCGCCTTGAGTTGCGCGCGGAAGGTGACCGTGGGCGGCACGAGGTGAGACGGATCGGTGGCGCTGAAGATCCAGAACAGCAGCACGGCGCCGAGCATCACCGCGGCGTAGACCTGCGGCACCATGGTCCAGCCGAACGCGACGACCAGCGCCGGCGCGATGAACTTGTTGACCGCCGCGCCCGAGTTGCCGGCACCAAACACGCCCATCGCGAAGCCCTGGCGCTGCTTCGGGAACCAGCGCGCGACGTAAGGCGTGCCGACCGAGAACGAACCGCCGGCGAGGCCGACGAACAGCCCGATCACGAGGAAGTGCCAGTACGCGGTGGCGTAGGCCATCAGCCAGATCGCGGGCACGGTGATCGCCATCAGCAGCGTCATGACGATACGGCCGCCGAAGCGGTCGGTCCAGATGCCGAGCGGCACGCGGATCAGCGAGCCGGTGAGCACCGGCGTGGCGGTGAGCAGCCCGAACTCGGTGGCGTTGAGATTCAGTGCCTTTCTGATCGGGATGCCGATCACGCCGAACATCATCCAGACCATGAAACAGACGGTGAAAGCGAGGGTGCTGACGATCAGCACCGACAGCGCCTGGCGGCTGCGCGGCGCGGCAGGCGCCGAGCTCGTGTTGCGATCATCGATGGCGACTGCCATGCATCACTCCTTTTCAACGGACATCGCTGCCCCGGTTCACCGCCCGAGCACATCCGACGGCGGCAGTATCGAGGGGCGAAGCGTCGTTCTGTTTGCGCAAGATCAAGGTACGCGCGGCGCCGCGCGCCGTCGTTGTTGACGCCGATCAAGCTCCGACGGCTTCAACCGCTCCACCATCGATGCATCGCATTCGATTTGGAGGGAGATGCACATGAAGATCCTGTTGCC